>JAHIOZ010000021.1 GCA_018894995.1 Patescibacteria group bacterium
AACCGGACAAAAAGCTTAAACGCTTTTTGTCCAACTGAGCAACGCTCAGTTGTCAGAGCAATATAATACTAAAAACAACTTTCTTTGAGCCACCTCTCGGATTCGAACCGAGGACCTATAGTTTACAAAACTATTGCTCTGCCAACTGAGCTAAGGTGGCATATTTAATTTCAATGGTTACAAAATAATTTTAACTTGGAGAAAGAATTGTTGTAATATTTTTAAAAACTATTGCTCTCCCTCCTATCGCCTGTTCGCCTAAACGGCTCACAACGGCGATTTTCTCGCTTCGCTCGAAACCGGATAAAAAGCTTAAACGCTTTTTATCCAACTGAGCTAAGGTGACAATATAAATTTTCAATTTTCATTTGCCAGTTTTCATTTATTTCATCCAATTTACTTTACAAACTTTCTACTTTATAACTTTCAACTAAATCAGTATATCCATTTTAATTAAAAATACAACTAATTATCCCTTCTGCTTCTTTCTTTTTCTTCCGACATTGTTCTGAGAAAAAAAGAAACCGATCCTCTGTTTCTGTTCAATTTCATTTTCTCATCAATTTTTACCAATTTAAAAAACTTTTTTGATACTATTTTTTTAAATCTAATCAAGTAAATGAAAGAAATTTTAATCAATTTTTTGCCAAGAAAAATCAAACGAAAAAATTCATTTAATAAGAAACCGCAACCCCAACAGGATTTTTTAAAAGCATCTTTAAAAAAGATATCGCTTTTATTTAATTTATTTTTTGAGATTAAAACTTTACCTGTTTTGTCCTCCCAAATTTTCCAAGAAAAAAACACAGTCAGCCCAATCAAAGAAAATATAAAAAATGTTAATATCATATGACTTATTATAACAAAAGACTGCGAAATTTATAACAGTCCTTTATCCGCATTAAACTAAATGGAAAATCTTACAAATTTCCCAACTTCAGTTCTTTCGCCGAATTTAAGAATAGCTCCTTCTACAAGACCTAAAATTGTTACCTCGGGATTTTTTATAAAATCCTGTTCCATTAAAATTTTATCTTTAAAATAAGAATTTAATTTCCCTTCCAAAATTTTTTCTCTCATTTCTGCCGGTTTATCTTTTACTTCCTCTTCAAAAACTTCCATTGCTTTTTTCTTGTCCTCTTCTGTAATATCTTCTCTTTTTAGAAAAGTGGGATTGGTAGCGGCCACTTGCATTGCTATATCATAAGCTAATTTTTTAAAATCTTCATTTTTCGCCACAAAATCAGTTTCGCAAAATAATTCAACCATTGATCCAACTTTACCTCCGTGAATGTAAGCGTTAACAACACCGGATTTCAATTCCCTGTGTGATTTTTTGGCAGCGGCATCTCCTCCTTTTTTGCTCAACAAAACAACCGCTTTTTCAATGTCGCCTCCCGCATCTTCAAGCGCATTTTTGCATTGGCCGATTGAAATTCCTGTTCTGTCTCTTAATTCTTTAATTTGATCTATTGAAACCATAATATATTAAGTATAAAGTTAAAAGTTATAAAGTTAAAAGTTAAAAGTTTAAACCATGCACTAACTTTTTTGAAAAAAAATCAGTGTGTGGGTTATTGATGCAGTGTTTAAATTATTTTTTAATTATTTTAACATCTTCCTTCTTTTCTGGAACAATTTTCTTCCCTTCCTCATAAGCTGAAACGATTTCACTAACAAAAAATTGAATGCTGGCTTTGGAAGAATCATTAGCGGTAATGGGATAATCAATATTTTTTATATTACAATCAGACCCGGCAAGCGCTATGATTGGAATTCTTTTTTCAATCGCTTCAGAAACGGCAATTTCCTCTTTTTTAGGGTCAACCACAAACAAAGCTGAAGGAAGACCTTCCATAGAAGTCAATCCTGAAAATTTCGTTTCCAATTTATCAATTTCTCTGTCAATCAATAATCTCTCCTTTTTGGTATATTTACTCAGCAAACCTTTTTCTTTTTCGTCTTCAAGTTTTTGAAATTTATCCACTCTTTTTTTAATTTCACTGTAATTGGTCAAAGTTCCGCCAATCCATCTTCCTGACACAAAAGGAGCATTGATTGAAGAAGCTCCCAATCCAATGGCTTCTTTAGCTTCTTTCTTGCTTGAGACAAAAAGAACCTGCTTTTTTTCTGAGGCTAAATTTTTAACAAAGTCTTTAACTTCATCCAATGAAGCACTGGTTTTTTCCAAATCAAAAATTTCAACTTTATTTTTGACACCAAAAATAAACGGTTTAATTGAGGGATGCCTTTTGGTATGAGAATAACCAAAGTGAGCTCCCACTTCAAACATCTGGTTTACTTTTTCTTCTAAATTTTTCATATACCACAGAATACTAGCAAATAATGTCATTTAATGCAACAAAAAAATGACACAAATGTCATTTTATTATTGACTGTAAAATTTGTTTTTTTAAATACTCTAACTTAATAGTTATAATAAAATTAACCATCACTTTCACCTAAAACAACATGCCAAGCATTGACTCCCCCAGCGCCTCCTTCACCTCCCCAAGCTGTGCAAAAATCTGATCTATTACCACTGCCCTCTTCTAAATTTCTGGCAAAAATTACTGAGATAGGTGAAAAAGCCCCACCTGTGCAGGTTTGTCGACCGTCATAATAATATCTATAATTAGCATCTCCTGGGCCTAAGGGGTCAAAAGGGATAGAAGAGAAATAAGGAGCAAGCATCGCATCTAAACCGGCACCTTCTCCAATTATTCCATTAGCCCCAGCAGATTCTTTAGGATAAAAACCATTGTCATCATAATAATATTGCATAGCTAAAGCTATTTGATCTAAATCAGCTTTTCTTCTCACATCTCTTGCTTTGAGTCTTGCTTTACCTAAAGATGTCAAAACAATACTGGAAAGAAGACCAATAATGGCGATAACAACTAAAAGCTCTATCAAAGTGAATCCTCTTTGTTTTTCTTTTCTTCTAAACATAATTTTATTTTCTATAAATACCCTGTTCTGAACCGATTGATTCTCCAGGAGAAATAGTAAATTCTTCTACCGGTTTATTTCCTCCTGAACCCAAAATTAAAAAGGAAGAAAAAATAATTGCAATTACAGAAAAACCCAACAAAACATATTGGGCTTGCCTTTCGTCTTTAATTAAACCACCTGACAATTTAACCGTCCACTGGACAATTTTAGGAGTGCTTTCGGAAGTATTTGAAACTTTATTAAACTCTTCAAATTCTACTTGTGACATATTTATATATTAATAACATAAAAATTTTTAAAAATAAAGGTGGGGGGTGTGTATATCTATATTAGACTTCTTTCCAAACCCTTTTCTGTCCATAATTTCTAAAATTCTAACAGAAGAAGTTTGGAAAGAAGCCTATTAATTTTATTTAAATTCTTCAATTACGGAATCCAAATCTCCCCCTAAAATCTTCTCAAGATTAGACCAAGATTTTTTAATTCTGTGGTCAGTGATTCTGTCTTGAGGGAAATTATAAGTTCTTATTTTTTCTGACCTGTCACCGGTTCCCATCAAATGGCTTCTTACTTCTGTCGCTTTTTTCAATTCGTCCTCTTCATTTTTTCTTTCCAATTTTGCCATCAAAACACTCATCGCTTTTTCACGATTTTTTAATTGACTTCTCTCTGAAGTGCACCGCGCATCAATGCCAGTTGGCTTATGAATAAGTCTGACGGCTGTTTCAACTTTATTGACATTTTGACCTCCCGCTCCACCGGAACGGGAAAGTTCCATTTCTATATCCGACGGGTCAATAACCAATTTGCTTTTCTTTCTTATCGGCAAAACAACTACGGAAGCGGTTGAAGTATGCACTCGCCCCATTTTTTCCGTCACGGGAATTCTTTGAACTCTGTGTACGCCATTTTCAAATCTCATATCTTTATAAACATCCAATCCTCTGATTTCAAAGACAACTTCCTTGAAACCGCCAACAGAGCTCAACGACTCACTGACTTTTCCCCACTGCCACCCGCGAGATTCAGAATATTTTTCATACATCTCAGCCAAACGCCCCGCAAAAAGAGATGCCTCATCTCCCCCGGCACCTGCCCTTATTTCCATAATAGTTTCATTAGGAAACTTTTCTTCCTCTTCTTCTGATTTCAAAATATCCTCCATTTGTTTCAAAATAGCGTCTTTTTGTGTTTTTATATTAGTCTTTTCCTCCTCAACCAATTCAGTCATTGCGACATCCGAATTAAGCATCTCATCAATGCTTTTTTCCTCTTTTTCAAGCCTTTCATATTCTCCGGCAAGAAAATTAGTTTTTTTATTTTCTTTAAATTTGTTTAAATCCATAAGAAACAGTATAGAGTAGTAAGTATTAAGTATCAAGTAATAAGTAAAAAATTTCCTTTGGAAATTTTTTTGTCGACGAATTTTGGCGAAGCCAAAATTCGTCTCTATGTTCTATCCCTAAAAAACTAATGCCAAATCCCAAAAATCAAACTAAAAAAAATCTCCAGAGGCCTTGCCTCTGGAGATTTTTTTGATTTTATTTTTCAGTTACTTCTGTTTTTTTCGGAGTTTTGGTTGTTTTTTTAACTTTTGCCTTTCCTGTTTTAGCCGCCATTCTCTTCTTAAATTTATCTACTCTACCGGCTGTATCCATAATTTTTTCATTTCCTGTATAAAAAGGGTGACAGGCACTGCAAATTTCCACCTCAATTTTTTTCTGAGTGGATCCAATTTTAAATTTATTACCACAAGCACAAATTACTTCTGCTTCTGGGTTATATTCCGGATGTGTATCTTTTTTCATTGTTTAATTTACTTCCAGTCAATTAAACCGCAGACTCACGCAGACTGGACGCAGAAAGTCGCGGAAAACTGTTTTTTGCCCCGCAAAAAACAGTCACAAATATTGAAATATCCGTACAATCCAATTTCAATACCTACAAATTTACTACACTTTACTCAAAAAAGCAAATCGTTGACATCCTACAACTCACCGTTACGACAAACGACGAATTTTGCCTCCGGCAAAATTCGTCG
>JAHIOZ010000157.1 GCA_018894995.1 Patescibacteria group bacterium
CGACTACAATATCATTTCCAGGCAGCACGCCACCATCAGCCGGGAGGGGAACCGTTTCAAACTGACGGACCACAGCTCCAACGGCACCATTGTCAACGGCAAGAAAATCAAGGAAGTGTATCTGAAAGACGGGGATGTGATCACTATTTCCGAAGGCGGGCCCAAGGTCAGCTTCCTGACCCAGGTTGGCGCTCCCTCTTCTGCCCCGGCAAAGATCGCACCGGCCCCACCGCAACCGGAGTTCGTCCCCCCTCCTGCTCAGCCGCAGCCGGCAGCAAGGGAGTACATACCGCAGCCGCCTCCTGCCGCCCCCCAGCCGGAGGCCAGAGAGTACATCCCCCAGCCTCCTCCTGTCAGCCCGCAGCCCGCGCCCAGACCGTACATACCGCAGCAGCCGCCCCCTGTCAGCCGGCCGGCGGAACCCGCACCACCCCGTGAAAGCAAGGAGCCATTGATCATTCAATACGGCCCGACCCTGCGCTCCTTTGACAGACTACCCTTAAAGATCGGCAAGCACCCGAGTTGCGATTTTCAGCTTGATCATGCGGCCATTCATGACCTGCACGCGGAAATTTATTTTGCCGACGGAGACTACTGGGTGCGGGATCTTACCGGCAGGCACCTGGTTACCGTGGGCGGCGTTGCCGCTGATCAGGGCGCCCCGCTCAGACTAAATGACGAACTGTTTTTCAGCCCCGCAGGTCCCTTTTTTCAATTTCTGGGAAAAGGCCGGCTGGGCGAGTTGGAAAGAACGCCGGCTCCGCCGGCTGAAGAGGCGCAGGAATTCAGCGACCGGGCCTCTGAAAAGATGCAGAAGAAAAGTGCCTCGAAGAGCCCGATGTCTTTTCTGAAAAAGATTTTCTCAAAGGATTGAACGGCGGGATAAGCAGGCCGGGCCTCACGGATGTTTTGCCACGTTACCCATGCGGGGAGGGGGAAAATCTTGAGCAGAAGCTATACCGACTCTTTCAACAAAGGCATCCCCTTGCCAAGTTTTCCCAGCACCTTATCGATCTGCTCAAGGGTCATGATGCCCTGTTCAAGAAGTATCCTGCCGATAAGCCTGTGCTGACCTTTTTCAATGTCTTCCATGACCTGGATTTTGAGGGCATCGACAAACTCTTTGGGCGTGACATATCCGCTTTCTATGGCAATGACACCAAAACGCTTTTCCAGATGCTGGGTTTCCATCTCTTCCTTCATTTACGCCTCCCGTTTTTTCCATCTTATATCGGGCCAATCAGCAAAAGCAAAAAAAAATTTCAAATTATTCATGATCCGAATATACTGGTCATTGGATCAAAACATATTTTTTCATAAAACAACATCGAGCAACCCCTGCTCCGCAACTGTCAGGATCTTTTACTTTTTTATTTTCGCGCAACCGGACTTCAATGGCAAACAGGCCGCAGGCCTTTACCCTGAGAGTGATTCATGAAAAGGCTGGACGGCACAATCCCATGGAATAATTTTCATCTCTCCTATTGCGGCATTTCGGACCGGGGACGGATCCGCAAAGAAAACGAGGATGATTTCCTGGTCATGGAAAGTCATCGTCTGTTCTGCGTGGCGGACGGCATGGGTGGCCAGGTGGCCGGCAAGCTGGCCAGTCAGACCACCCTGGAAGGGGTGTCCCGCTGCATGACTTATCTGGCTGATACCGGAGACACGACGATCCCCTACGGTCTTACCGTTGATATGCTGGACAAACCGAGACTGGCCTGTATCGCGCAATTTGCCAATTACCTGGTACACCAGAAAGCTGACGGCAGTAGCATGGGTTCAACCCTGGTTGCGGGCCATTTCACTGAAAACCGCCTTGATTTTGCCCATGTGGGCGACAGCAGACTCTATCTGTGGCGGGACGGCCAACTGACCCAGTTGACGGAGGACCATTCCCTGGTCTACGAGCTGTACAAGGTGGGCAACATCAGCCGGGAGGAAATGCGGTCACACAATCTGCGCAACATCATCACCCGCGCCATCGGCACCCATCCCCAGGTGGAACCGAGTCTCGGCAGCATCGATGTCCGGCTGGGGGATATCTTACTGCTCTGTTCGGAC
>JAHIOZ010000163.1 GCA_018894995.1 Patescibacteria group bacterium
ATCCCCCCTAGTTTTGCTGCGCAAAACTGGCAGAGGGGACAGGCACAGATTAATACAAAAGAGGTAATCATGAAAAAGAAACAGAATTTTTATTTAATAATTCTGTTGTTGGTTTCATTTTTTATTGCGGGTTGCGGGGCAAACCGGCTGACCTATTATGACACACTCAATACTTATATAGCCCAGAATAAAATTGCCGAGGCTAATAAACAGGTAGAGGATAATGCCGATAAATTTTACGGTGAAAAAGACTTGCTCCTGTATTACCTGGATCATGGCTATCTTTTCCATATCGGGGCCGACTATACCAAGTCAAACCTGATGCTGGCAGAAGCCAGGAAATTGGCCAAAGATTATTTTACTAAAAGCATCAGCCAGGAGGCTTCCACGTTCCTGGTAAGTGATAATATGCGTCCGTATTACGGGGAGGATTTTGAACGCGCGATCAGCCATGTATTTTCTTCGCTCAATTATGTGTTCCTTAATAAAGGTGAAGATGCCTTGGTAGAAGCCAGGGCAGTGGATGATTTTCTTAAACTCCTGCAGACGAACTATGGACATAAGAATACGTATAAAGAAGACGGGTTTATCCGCTATATCATGGGACTGCTCTATGAGAATGAAGGAGAAATAAACGACGCCTTTATTTCTTACCGCAAAGCCTTGTACACATATAAGAGCCAGCAAAAATCCTTGGGAACGGAAATCCCGCAGGAGCTATTTAACAGTGCCATGGATACTGCCACCCGGCTCCAGTTTAACAGCGAGATGGAGGAACTCAGAAAAGATTTTTCCAAACAAGCCAGCAGTTATGACCAGACCAAGTCGGCTAAAACAGACGGGGAAATAGTGGTCATACACTACAACGGCCTGGTCCCGCATAAGATAGACAATATCCTGGAGATCGCTTTCGGCAAAGCCTGGGTGTATGTGGGAGCAGTACAGACCGAAGGGGAAGCTGCGGAAAGCGTTTCTACCGCCAGTACCGCTATCCGGTCCATTGCTGCCGATGAGCAGATCATTGCCGCATTCCCGAAATATGTCCCCACTAATTATACTATCGCCACCAGCATTGTGGAACTGGGAGATAAAAGCAAACCGACAGAAGTTGTGGAAGACATCGGTAAAATAGCGGTTAAGAGCCTGGATGACCGGTTGGGCCGAGTCTATGCCAAAACTATCGCCCGCGCAGCGATCAAGTATGCGCTTTCCCGGGCGGCCCGTAAAAAAATAGAGCAAAAAGCTGATAACGCAGTAGGCGCTTTCCTTCTTTCCAGCACGGTAAAAATGGCAGCAGCCTTGACTGAAAAAGCGGATAAACGTTGCTGGCAGGTACTGCCGGATACGATCAGGATGGCCAGGTTCAGGATGCCGGAAGGCAGCTATAGCCTAAAAGTAAATTATTACAACCGCAGCGGGGGTAAGGTAGCAGATGAAGAGAAAACCGCTGTAGCGGTTAAAAAGGGTAGAAAAACTTTCATCCTGGTACAAACTAACTATTAGTATTTTAATAAGTTCATTTTCAGCTGCCCTCCATACCAGGAGGGCATGCTTTTAAGGATTTATGAAAACAAAAAAGATTATCTTGCTGTTGGCGCTACTCCTGGCCATAAACACCGGAGCCTGCGGGACCAAAGTAGCTAATATTGACTCAACAAATAAGAACATTATTTGTTTTGGCGACAGCCTAACCGCAGGGCAGGGCGCAAAACCAGGCGAAGATTATCCTGCTGTATTGGCAAAACTATTGGGTCAACCGGTAATAAATGCCGGCATAAGCGGCAATACCACCCGTCAGGCCCTGGAGCGTTTGGAAACCGATATCCTGAATAAGGATCCCCAGCTGGTGATCGTACAGTTTGGCGCCAATGATTTTTTCCGGAAAATACCCCGTAATGAAACCAGGGACAACCTGGACCAGATAGTGCTGAAGATACAGGAGAAAGGGGCCATGGTAGCGATAGCCGGTGTGCGTATCGGTTTATTGGTAGATGAATACGATGAAGTTTTCAAGCAAGTAGCTAAGAACCGGAAATGTATTTATATCCCTAATATCATGAAAGATATTTTTACTGACCCCCAGAAAAAGAGCGATGAACTGCATCCTAATGCAGCCGGCTATAATATCATTGCCCAGCGATTATATGAAAGAATAAAACCCTATTTAATAAAAGGTTAACGAATTGCGAATTAAAGGATTAAATCGATGCGTCAATATTTTTGGCTTTTTATGACTTTCTTGACTATTTTTATTATTGTCTATGGCGGCAGTCATCTTTATGTTTATCTACGGTTGATCCAACCTCTCCGGCTGACTGGTTTTATTTCTTTATTGATCAAGATCCTGTTTATCGCCTTGTGCCTTTCTTTCCCGCTGCTGCACTTTATCACCAGGGGGCTCAACGGCCCGGTAGTGGAGATCACTAATTATGTTTCTTCTTTATGGATGGGCATAATCGTTTACTTGTTCCTGGTAACCATCAGCTTTGACCTGATCAAGTTGGTGCTAAAAATCGCCGGCAATAACACCTTGCAGAATCCCCGCCTGTTCGCTTCCCTGGCCTGTGCCCTGGCCCTGGGTATCTCACTATATGGATTAATAGAAGCAACAAATATCGGCATCACCAGGATTAACGTAAAAATACCCAACCTCCCTAAAAAGCTGGAGGGAATTACTATCGCCCAGATATCTGATGTGCATATGGGTTTGATCATCCAGGGGAAAAGACTGGATAAAATAGTAAACCTCACGAACAGTCTCAATCCTGACCTGATCGTCATTACCGGGGACCTGGTAGATGAGCAAGCCCTGCACATGGAAGAACTGGTAGAGCCATTGCAAAGGCTCAACAGCAAATATGGCGTTTTTGCCTGTACCGGGAACCATGAATTTTTTGCTGATATCCAGAAAGCCGAGGCCTTCATCGAAAGAGCAGGAGTGCGCCTGCTGCGCAACCGTTGGCTAGAAGTAGCCGGAGGATTACAGCTCGTAGGCCGTGATGA
>JAHIOZ010000138.1 GCA_018894995.1 Patescibacteria group bacterium
CTCGTGAACAAGCTCCCATTAGATGGATACAAGCCAGGCGATGCTTTCATAACCAATGATCCATGGGCCCTTGCCGGTCACCTAAATGACATATGTGTGATGAGTCCTATTTTTTACAAAGACAGGGTTACAGCATTTACCGCGTGTGTTTTCCATCATTCGGACATCGGGGGCCGGGTATCTTCTGATAACCACGACGTGTATGAGGACGGCCTGTTCATACCCTTGGTGAAACTTTACGATGGCGGGGTTCTAAATGAAGCCGTTATGGAAATGATTCGGTGGAACGTTCGAACCCCGGATGAAGTCACCGGTGACATCCGTTCCCAGGTAGCTGCAAATCATGTGTGTGAAGAAAAAATTATCCAGATGCTTGATGAATATAAGATGGACGGCCTGGATGATCTGGCAGACGAGATCATCAGCCGCACTGAGAGCAGCATGAGAGAGGCCATTCAGAAGGTTCCCGATGGCATTTACAAGGCAGAAGGGATAGTGGAACAGATGGAGGGTAAGGGCGATGTGGTCATAAAGGCATCCATTCAAGTGAATGGAAGTGACATAACGGTAGACCTTGATGGATCTTCTCCCCAGGTAGATTGGGGGGGGAACGTGGTTTACAATTTCACCTATGCCTATGTGTTTATGGCAATGAAGAGCATGTTTGACCCGGAAATACCCAACAATGACGGCTGCACAGTCCCAATAGCCATGAAGGCGCCAGAAGGAAGCGTTGTTCACTGTAAGTTCCCTGCTGCCGTTGCTGCCCGTATGCAGATAGGTCATTTTCTTACGGAGATCATTTACAGGGCAATGGCCGGGGTCCTGCCCGACAGGGTTATTGCGGGAAGTGGCGGGACGCCTGCAACCATGAATGTATTTTACGGTAGGAGAAACAATGGTAGCCCGTGGCATTCGGTGATCATCAGGGGTGGTGGTATGGGCGCGAGCGCCACGAACGATGGATATTATGTTTATATATTCCCTGCCAATGGCGCCAACACGCCTGTCGAGATATTTGAGAGCGATACGCCACTT
Source organism: Patescibacteria group bacterium (assembly GCA_018894995.1). GTDB lineage: Bacteria > Patescibacteriota > Minisyncoccia > Phycocordibacterales > UBA12079 > UBA12079. The sequence goes on from JAHIOZ010000138.1 coordinate 1,039, forward strand.
TTGATAGAAAAGAGGGAGATTATTACGGATTCAGGGGGTGCCGGCAAGATGAAGGGAGGCCTGGGAAGAAGAGTGGTATTCAAGGCGCCTGACGATGAATATGCGCCTCTGCCGCCTGTGAATCTGGGGATTCAGTCGGGAAGGTACCGTTATCCCCCAGAAGGGTTATTTGGTGGTAAAGATGGTTTAAAGGCACAGTTCCTGATCAACGGGAAGCCCGGAAATCCATATGGGCTCACGCAATTCGGGCCAGGCGATGAGATTATCATTGACGTGGCAGGTGGCGGCGGATACGGAAACCCTTTTGAGCGTGATGTGGAATTAGTGGAAAATGACGTGGCCAATGGCTATGTCAGTGTGGAAAAGGCCAAAGAAGATTACGGAGTCGTAATCGATCCAGAAACCATGAAGTCAGAGCCGGAAGAAACAGCAAAATTGCGCGGGTCCTTGAAGAGCGCGTGATCAGGGCAAATACACTTCATTCTGAATGGGCGGCAGGGCAAGGCGCGTCAGGCTCATTCTTTGTTCAATGGCCAAAATTAGAATTGCTGGCGTATTCCTCGAACATGAAAACCGGCATTGGGGTGATGGGCGGCCTGATCGTCATGTGACCAATGTCTTCTATTGGAATCCCTTTCTGAAGCATCAACTCGGTTACAATGGATTCACATGTTCTCCCCTGACATGGACCCATGCAGGCCCTGGTTCTCTTTATCTCATTGATATTTCGGAAACCTTTCTCAATTCCGGCAAAAACCTCCTTGGCTGTGATTCGTTCGCATCGGCAGACGATAGTATCATCCTCCATGATGGTGAATAGGCCGGAACGTGGTGAAAAAACCCGATTCAATACCTTGGAATACCTTTTTATCCTTTCCCGTGTATGAAAAAGTGATTTGAACTGGCGATCTCGCTCATCCATCGACATCTTTCCCAGTTCTGCCGCAGCATGGGTACCGGCTATCCTGCCTTCGACTTCGGCCAGGTCAGCC
>JAHIOZ010000022.1 GCA_018894995.1 Patescibacteria group bacterium
AACGGAGGAAAAAATTCCGGTGTGGTCGTTCCGTTGGACAAGCACCCCAATGTTTCAATATCGCAAGTAAAATTTTGCTCCCCCGAAGGACCTTTATAAGTAATAAACAATGTGTCCCCTTTTACTTCCTTTAAACCCCCATATTGTATTTCTCCGGCGTTTATTAATGAAGGAAATGATAAAAAAGGTAGCACAAAAAAAAGTGCCACCATCAATTTTTTAATATGCTTTTTTATGTTATTCATACTTGCCATTATATCGTAATATTCCACACCGTCAATTGAATTGGAAGTAACCACTCACACTTATTAAATTTATACGATTAATGAATCAATGCTGGGTCGCCACGAATTTTTTAGATGGAATAAATTATTTTTTATTTGAGTGTCGGACAGCCACGACGGGCTGTCCAACACCCTAAAAATAATTTATTCCATCTAAAAAATTCTCGCGAAGACGAATTTTGGCTAAAGCCAAAATTCGCTCGTCGTTTGTGTTTTGATTTTTTGTGCTTTTTAATTTGTTTACCCTCAAACCTTTCATCTTCCATATGGAGTATCTTTACAGTTAAAAATTTATTGTTTTAATAACATTATGAAAGGTGTGGAGGTTTTAGGATTTAGAATTTAGGGTTTAGGATTTTTGTTTGCTACTTACTTATTAATTGTACTAATTCAACAAGTATAAGTGATTACCAAATTGGATATGTTCAAACATTTAAAATTTTGCTATTATTTAATGTAATAGTAGTGGTAATATTAAATCTGGCTAACCATTTATGTTCAAAGGTTAATTATATTTAGTATAAAAAATTTATAAATTAATTAATATAATAATATGAAAAATTTAATCATTGCACTTTTAATAATTATCGCCATTGGTTTGGGTATATATTTTTTGGTTCCAAGTATATCTGATAAAGTAGATGTGATTTTGAATCAGAATTCAATAACTGATACAACTCAAACAAAAGACAATGCTCAACCCACCGACACACAAGTTGTAAAACAAGATGAAGGAAAAACTATCATAGGAAAATCAGCCGGAGGACGAAATATCACCGCCTATCATTATGGTACCGGCGATACAAACATTCTATTTGTCGGAGGAATTCACGGTGGCTATGAATGGAATACTTCTCTTGTCGCCCAAGAAACAATGACATATTTGGAAGCAAATCCAGAAGTTGTACCGGCCAATGTAAAAGTAACAATTATTCCTGTCTTAAATCCGGATGGATTGAGCCTGGTTGTCGGAACTTCCACTCTTTCCAAACTTGCCAGCAACCCTCCTTTGCTAGCTGATACAATTGTTGGAAGATTTAATGCAAACAATGTTGACCTTAACAGAAACTTTGATTGTGATTGGCAAACCGACGGCAAATGGCAAGACAAAACCGTAAGTGGCGGAAGCAGTGTATTTTCTGAACCAGAGAGTCAAGCAATAAAAAATTATATAGAAACATCAAAACCAAAAGCGGTTGTGGTTTGGTATAGTTCTGTCGGCGGAGTTTTTTCTTCAAGTTGTCATAATGGCGTTTTAGAAGAAACTAATGTGCTTACAAATATCTATGCCGATGCTTCGGGTTATCCAAAGTATGAAGAATTTAATTTCTATGAAATTACCGGTGATATGGTAAATTGGTTGGCTAAGAAAAATATCCCGGCTATCAGTGTTCTCCTTACAACTCACGATGACACCGAATGGAATAAAAACAAAGCGGGAGTTGAAGCTGTATTAAAACATTTCTCTAACCAAATTTAAAAACACTAGAAACTATTCTTAATTGACTTTGCTTAACTATTTTCAAAAACAACGGATTTTGCAAAGCAAAATCCGTCGTGTTTGTGTTTTGTAATTTGTGCTTTTTAATTAAAATTAAAATATCAAGTGTTAAACTTTAACAAAAAGTTAAAAATAGTAATTACTCTTCTTATCATAATTATGGGAGGTTTTTTTACTTTTTATTTTTTGCAAAATAAAAATGAAAAAATTACATCTCCTGAATTAGCTGAGACAAATAATTTTATCCCCAAACACAATGTGATTGGCTTATCAGTAGAAGGTCGCGAAATTGAAGCTTACACATACGGAAATGGAAAAACACACCTCGTGTTTGTCGGAGGTATCCACGGCGGTTACGAATGGAACAGTATTCTTTTGGCGCAAAAATTTATAAATTATTTAAAAACAAATCCTGAAGTAATTCCCGAAAATCTAACCATCACAATAATTCCATCAGCCAACCCGGACGGAGTTTACAAAGTAACCGGCAAAGAAGGTCTTTTTTCCGTTACTGATATATCAACAAACGAAGCTGTAATGTCTTCAGGAAGATTCAATGCAAACGAAGTTGACCTCAACCGAAATTTTGATTGCAAATGGCAACCAAAAAGTACTTGGCGAAACAATCCGGTAAGTGCCGGGTCTTCACCATTTTCCGAACCGGAAGCCAAAGCGATTAAAAATTTTATTTTGGAAAATAATCCAGTGGCGGTTATATTTTGGCACAGCCAATCCAATGCGGTGTATGCGTCAGAATGTGAAAATGGAATTCTTCCGGAAACTCTCAATATTATGGATATTTACTCAAATGCTTCCGGTTATCCAGCTATCAAATCATTTGATTCTTACGAAATAACCGGCGATGCGGAAGGATGGCTGGCGTCCATTAATATTCCGGCAATTACAGTAGAATTAAAAACTCACGAAACAATTGAATGGGAAAAAAATTTAGCCGGCATCAAAGCCCTTTTCAAATATTACGAACAAAAATAACTGTAATAAAATAATCATTAAATAAAAAGATGATTTTCAATAAATTGAAAATCATTTTTTTATTCGTCTTTGCGAGCATGACACCATTTTTTAGTTTTTTGAAAAACAAAGTTTTTCAAAAA
>JAHIOZ010000172.1 GCA_018894995.1 Patescibacteria group bacterium
AGAGAAAAATTTATCTGGATGAAAATTATGATGAATGGTTTTTTGTTGTGACTAATAAAAATAAAGTTAAAAACTATAAGAAATTGGGTAATGCAGTAGATAAAAGGTATGTAAAGTTAAGATTAAATAAGCTCATAAAACTCGCAAAAAAGCCCCAAAGATAGGACTCTCCTTTTTCAGGTATAAAATCGCCTTTCTCGTCGGCTAAATTTTAAGAATTTCCGCCCAAGCCACTCGACTTAATATGTATGTGTAGGGGCAGTGGCTTGGCTAATGAGAAGATTTATATATTTAAGGAGCTATTTTTAATTAAGATGGTAAAAAAAGAGGGATGTTCTAATATGGAAGTTTCATTCCATGGAATAAATTTAAAAAAAAATATATGTGGAGGAAAAATTACTTGTGCTACTACTGGAAATATTGTTGTAGAATCAGAAGGAAAAAAATTAGTTTATGAACAACAAATTGATGTTAACCCTCATAAACCAATAAATAAACCACACTTACAACAAACATTAAGAGAATCTATTATTGGAATTAAGCCAAAGAAAGTTAAATCTAAAATAATCTTTAAAGGAGATCATCAACCTCTGGAATTTCCAAAACCTAAAATAATTTCTTTTAGAGAAGAAGTGTCAGACATTCCTAATACTAAATATCTCACACATTCACTATACTATCACCCAGCAAAATTTATTCCTCAAATAGTTAGATATTGTTTAGATAATTATTGCCAAGAGAATGATATAGTTCTTGACCCATTTGCTGGTTCTGGAACAACTGCACTAGAATCTTCAATTAAAGGACATGATTCTTACATGACTGATATTAATCCATTACTTGATTATTTTTATCCGATAAAAATGCCTGAATTTGATTTGAAAAAGTGGGGTAAATATTTTGAAGATGCAGAAGTATTTTTAGAAAAGGTTTTGAAAGGAGAGAAAACTAATGTATTAGATATAAATGGAGAGTTAGCATATTGGTACCCAAAAGAGCTTTATAATTATTTTATAGGAGTTTGGAGTAACTATCATAATCTAAAAAATAAAGAGAAGACAATAACTCAAAAAATAGTAATCTTAGTCTTATTTAGATTATCCAAACTTTATTCTCTTGCAGAACATTCTATGCCTAAACTTTTTATTTCAAAAAAGAAAAGAAAATTTATGAATGAATTTTTAGAGAAAAAAGATAAATATGGTATAATAGAAAAAAAAGCATCAAACTTCTTGAAAGAAATTAATAGCTCCGTAACTGATTTATTAAAAGAGAAAAAGTTAAGCGGAAAGATTAATTATTTTTCTGGAACTGATTCTTATAAATTTGATTTTAAGCAAATACCTAAAATAGATTGCATAGTAACTTCTCCGCCTTATTTACAAGCACAGGAATATATAAGAACTTTCAAAATGGAAATGCGTTGGTCTGGAATATCAAACGAAAAGATAAAAGAATATACTAATCAAGAAATACCATTTAGAAAATCAGAAGGAATAATCAAAGGAGATTATATAAATGAAATTAAAAGCAAATTAACTAAAAAGAATTTAATTGCTATGTTTGATTCTTATTTTTGGTTTACAATTAAGACATTAGAATATGCAGCAGAAAGATTAAACAAAAATGGAAAAATCTGTATCTTAATAGGTAATCCCAAAATGGAAGGGATAGAAATAGAAATATGGAAAGTAATTTATGAATACTTTATTAAAAACTTAAACTATAAACCTCTAGAAGTTTTTGATGATAAAATCGTTTCCAGAAAGTTGTTTAAGGGAAGAAATAATCAGAATCCAGAAGGAATGAAGTCAGAATATCTTATTGTTTTAGAAAAATCTTAAAGAAGATTATATATTAATCTCAACAATATTAAATCCCTTATGTAATGCACTTTATCAGATGGAGAATCTAATGGTATTGATGGTTGTTGCCACAAGGGAATTATTTTTAAGGCAAGCTCATTAGCTAAATTTACAAATTCTTCATTCTTAGTAAATTTGCTAGTATCATATTTTATATTGCTTAGTAACTTATCAAGATATTCTATATTATTAAATTTTCTAATTTTTTGTATCTCGATTTCTATAGAAGCAATAGCATAAGATAACCATAAGTCATCCCAATTTTCTAATCTAATTACCATATCTTTTATTGTAGAATCTTTAAGATTTTTTGGATTTCCTAACCATTCTTTAATAGATTTTAATATTTCTTTTGTTCCAAATGATAACTTTAGAAATAAATCTGGTTTTACAGCAATTCCCTTTTCAATATCAGAAATAAATTTTTGTCTTTTTATACCTAGGGGAGTTAAATAATGTTCTAGAGTATCATAAATTTTAGTTTTGGTTATGGTCTTCTGATTCCCTTCTTCTTCCCAAACACCTATGTGATAAAATAAAGAATAGGCTTTTATTTTTGGCAGGGATAAAACCTCCCTAAATACCTCAACTAAAGAGGATTTAGCCGTAGTTCCACCAGTATTAACATTAGACCTTAATTGCACTGCCATCACTTTATTTTTGTTTTGAGCTACAACATCTATATCTCTCTTTGAATTATAGCCTTTGAACACACTAGCCATCACATTTATCTTATCATTTAACTTATCTGGAACTTTTAAAGATTGGTCGGTTTCCCTCAAGACTTCCTTAATAAATTCCTCTAAGGTTTTACCTTGCCTAGCCCTATAAGAACTATGAAAAAATTGATGAAAAGCAAATAAAGAAGGATAAAACCTAGCCAAAATATAATTGTCTCCTAATTTTTCTGCTCTTGTAACTCCGGCAACAAAGTCTTTAATGCTATCTAATTTAGCTCTTATTTTATCAAAGTTGTTTTCAAAAAGACATTTTATTATTTTATGTGATAAACCTACGGGACTTTTTAGCACACTTCTTA
>JAHIOZ010000140.1 GCA_018894995.1 Patescibacteria group bacterium
GTTGCCATGGCGGACCTGCCGGAGGAAGACCGGTTCAGGCGGCTTGGCACGCGCGGCAAATATTTCATCGACACGATCAAGATGACCGCGTACCGGGCGGAAACAGCGATGGCGGGAATAATAAGGGAAAAGATGAGCCGGCATGACGATGCCCGGAGTCTGCTGCGGGCCATCTATGCAACCGAGGCGGATATTGTGCCGGACGAAGCGGCCGGCACCCTGACGGTTCGCCTGCATCAACTGGCAAATCGAAGCAGCGGCGAGATCGTACAGCATTTGTGCAACGAACTGAATGACACCATGACCCTGTTCCCCGGCAACAATATGCGCCTGATCTACGAATTGGTGTCATGACAAAATCTCCCGAGGTCAGGAGGTGTGACTTTAAGTCTCTCGGACTTGTTTTCCCCTGGATCTGATCCCTGCCTCGATCAGCCGAACCCCGCAACGGAATCTTGCAGTAACGATCACACAATCATCCATCACTTCATCGCATCAACAAAAGAAAAGGTGCGTCCGTCAAACAGGCCCTTGTCGCTCAGTTTCAGTTCCGGGATCACCAGCAGGGCCATGAAGGAGAGGGTCATGAACGGCGCCCGCAGGGAGGAACCCAGCTCATGGGCCAGGCGATCGAGCTCCGCGTAGCGCCGGCCTACCTCCTGGCCGTCGCCGTCGTTCATCAGGCCGGCGATGGGCAGCGGGAGCAGTTCCACGCGACTCTCGCCCGCCACGGCAATGCCGCCTTTGGCCTCGATGACGGCATTGACCGCACGGCAGAGGGACTGGGGATCGGCCCCCACGGCCACCACGTTATGGGAATCATGGGCCACGCTGGAGGCCAGCGCGCCTTTTTTGAGTCCGAAGCCGCGGATAAAGGCCAGGGCCGGCGGGGCCTCCTGGTAACGGTTGACCACGCAGAGCAGCAGAATGTCTTGCCCCGGATCAGGCACCGGCACGCCCCCCATTCGGCGCGGCTCAAGCAGGAGTTCTTTGGTGATCAGCTCACCGTCCATGGCCTCGATGACCCGCAGCGGGCCTTGGCCTGCCGGCAGCTGCAAGTCGGCGGGGGTGATTGGTCGGGCCCGGAAGTTGTTGATCGGGTCAACCTCAACCCGGGGAAGCAGGGTGTCCCTCTCTGCCGCCACCATTTGTCCGTCAAGCCACACCTTAAGCACCCGGAAATCACGCAAATCAGCGACCAGGGCCGCATCCATGGCATCACCCGGTCGCAGCAGTCCCACCGGAAGATTGTAATGCAGGACCGGATTGACGCAGGCGCAGCGCAGCACCGCCAGGGGATGGTGGCCGGCCGCCACGGCCCGGGCCGCCAGCCGGTCAAGATAGCCTGCGGCCAGGTCGTCCGGATGTTTGTCGTCGCAGCAGAGCATCACCTGCTCGGTGTGGCTGCTGATCAGCGGATGCAGGGTCGCAAAATTTCTCGCCGCCGAACCCTCCCGCACGAGAATATGCATGCCGCAATCAAGTTTGTCATGGGCCTCGGCCAGGGTAATGCACTCGTGATCGGTGGAGATGCCGGCTGCCGCATAACGGGCCGCTTCGCTGCCGCGCAGCCCCGGCGCATGCCCGTCCACCGGCCGGCCCAGCCGTTGAGCCAGCTCTATCTTGGCCATAACGGAAGGATCACGGGCAAGCACGCCTGGAAAGTTCATCATCTCCGCCACATGCCGCACCTCTGGCTCCTGGAAGAGACTCTCCATCTCCGTCAGGTCGAGGCTTGCCCCCGCCGTCTCAAAAGGGGTAGCCGGCACGCAGGAAGGCACTCCGAAAGAGGTTTTAAAGGGCGTACTGCGGGCGTTGGCCACCATGAACCGCACCCCGTCCGCGCCCAGCACATTGGCGATCTCGTGGGGGTCGGCCACCGCCGCCACCATGCCGTGCCGCACCGCCTGCCTCCCGAACTCGGCTGGCGGCAGCATGGAGCTCTCTATGTGGACATGGGCGTCGACAAAACCGGGGATCAGGTAGGGTAGGGCCGGATCTTCGGCCCCCAGGAGCTGCACCGCACTGATCACTCCCCCGGCCCAGCTCA
>JAHIOZ010000023.1 GCA_018894995.1 Patescibacteria group bacterium
ACATTCCAACATTCTTAAGAATGTTGGAATGTTTTTAAATTAAAAAATAAAAAAGTATTTTTGTCGCGAGAAAAATGTTAAAGTTAAAATATAAGTAATTATTAAAACTAATTTCTGCGTTTATTTGCGTCTAGTCCGCGTAGATCTGCGAATTTTTTCGCCGTAGAAGAAAAAATTATTATGAAAGGATTTATACAAAACATAGAAAATTTAACTAAAGAAAATACTAATTTTCGCAAAGTGCTTTATACCGGAAAGCACAGCCAGCTGGTTCTTATGAGTTTGAAGCCAATGGAAGATATTGGAATGGAAGTTCATGAAGATACCGACCAATTTTTCAGAGTTGACGCGGGAAAAGGAAAAGTGGTTTTGGATGATGTTGAAACAATGATTGAAGACGGTTTTGCAATTATTATTCCGGCCGGAACTCAACACAATGTCATTAATACTTCTGAAACAGAAGATATGAAATTATACACAATTTATTCTCCCGCTCATCATCAAGACGGAGTAACTCACCCAACAAAAGAAGAAGCAGAAGCCGACACAGAACATTTCGACGGCACAACAACTGAATAATTTTAACGACACAATAATTTTAAATTGATTTAAAATTTTAAATCAATTTAAATTACCGTGTCGCATTAAGGGTACGATAGGTTCCTTAATGCGAAGTATTAAATATGTTGTTATATGGTAAAAATCAATAAAAAATTAAAAAGAATAAGATTGGGTAAGAATCAAAAGAAAATAGCATTGTTTCTTCTGGGAGGTCTTTCTCTTGGACTGTCAAACAATCCTAGAAAATCTTTTGAGATTGTCAGTGAGATGTATGATGAATTTAAAAATTTTGATAAAAACGAATTAAAGAGATCAATAAAAAGTTTGTATGAATCTAATGTCATAGATTGTAAAGAAAATAGTGACGGAACAACAACTATTTTTTTGTCTAATAGCGGAAAGAAAAAAGTGATAACTTACAGTATTGATAACTTGGAAATAAAAAAACCAAAAAAATGGGACGGTAAATGGCGTTTTGTTCTTTTTGACATTCCCGAAACACAAAAAAGATTGAGAAGGGTTTTGGGAGGTCACTTGAAAATATTGGGTTTCTTTGAATTTCAAAAAAGTGTTTTTGCTCACCCTTATGATTGTAAAGATGAAATTGATTATATGATTGAACATCATGAAGCCAGAGAATTTGTCAGATTTATAGTTGCTGATTCGGTGGATAATGAATTGCATCTCAAGACTTTTTTCAATCTTCTTTCAAAAGAAGATAAATAATAATCGTAAAATCTTTTTTTAAATAATCGTATTTTTAAGATTTTTTAAATTTCGCATTAAGGAACCTATCGTACCCTTAATGCGAAATTTTTTGTTGACTTAAAAAATTTATTTAAGTATACTCCGAACAGAATTTTGTAATTTAACTTCGATTTATTTATAAATTTTCTTTGAGAGAAAAAAAGGAGGACACCATGAAATTTTTTGTGTTTAGGAGATTACAAAAACAAAGATCTGCTACACCGAAAATTATAGGTTTTGCTACAGGCGCGGATTTACTTAATGCCAGAGAAAAATTACATCTCTATTATTCTATCGTTACCCAAATTGGTGAAGAGAATGTTTTATGTTATATGAAAAGTCATAAACATAAAATTTAGTATTTCTTTTCTTCCGTTAATGATGAAGCTCGAATAAAAGATTTTGTCGAAATAACAAGAGCACTTTAATAAGTTTAGGCTTAAATCCCCGAGTAATCGAGTGTGAGATTTTACTTGGGGATTTTCTTTTTTTTGATTTTTGTGCATTTAACCGCTATCGCGGTTAAATGCACAATTGGTATTTTTGTTTTCTTATTCTTTTTTACTTTATAGACTTTATGAGCTTTTAACTTTATACTTGTTTTTATGAAACAATCTGAGGCGTTGGAAATTTTAAAAATGGGGAAGAATGTTTATTTGACTGGTCCTGCCGGAAGTGGAAAAACTCATCTTTTGAATGAGTATATTCAATTTTTGAAAAAAAATAATGTGGAGGTTGGTGTAACCGCTTCAACAGGGATTGCCGCCACGCACATGAACGGGGTGACAATTCATTCTTGGGCGGGTATCGGAATCAAAGACGATTTGGATGAATGGGAGTTGGACAGTTTGTTGCAGAAACAATATTTGGCAAAAAGATTTGGAAACACAAAAGTTTTGATTATTGACGAGGTTTCAATGTTGCATCATTATCGTTTGGATTTAATTGATAAAGTTTGTCGGGGTTTTAAACAAAATGATTTGCCTTTCGGAGGAATTCAAACAATTTTATCGGGAGATTTTTTCCAACTTCCGCCTATAACAAGGGGCACAGAGGAGTTTTGTTTTATAAATAAATCTAAAGTTTGGAAAAATATGGATTTGAAGGTTTGTTATTTGGAAGAGCAACATCGACACGAATGCGACACTTTAACGACTTTATTAAATAACATCAGGCAAAATAAAACAGGCGAAGAAGTTTTGGCTCCTTTGCGAACTCGTTACCGAAAAGATATTGAAGGTATTACTCCGACAAAACTTTACACTCATAATGTTGATATTGATAAAATAAATAATCACGAACTTGATTTAATCGAGGGTCCTTTGAAGGTTTATGGAATGGTGACTAAAGGAAGAAGAAAATTGGTTGAAACTTTGAAAAAAAGTTGTTTGGCACAAGAAGAGTTGCGATTGAAAAAAGGGGCGGTGGTAATGTTTATTAAAAACAATCCGATTAAAAAATATGTGAACGGAACGCTGGGAAAAGTAGTTGGTTTTGACAAGATGGATTTTCCAATCGTTGAAGTTCGTGACGGGAGAAAAATAACTGTTGATCCTGAAAGTTGGATGATTGATGAAGAAGGGAAAGTTAAAGCTGAATTAAAACAAATTCCGTTGCGGTTGGCGTGGGCAATTACCATTCATAAGAGTCAAGGAATGAGTTTGGATGCCGCTGAAATTGACCTTTCAAAATCTTTTGTTGCTGGAATGGGTTATGTGGCGCTTTCCAGAATCAGAACTTTTGACGGTTTGCGATTGATGGGTTTGAATAAAATGGCATTGGAAATAAATAAAGAGGTTTTGGAATTGGATAAGGATTTAGTCAGATTGTCCGAGCAAATTGTTAAGGAGTTGGAAGAAATGCCGAGAGAAGAAAAAGACGAAAATTTAAAAAAATTTGTTGAAGAAGTGGCTGAAAGCAAGGTTGAAAAAGAGCCGAGGATTTCCACTTATGAAATAACTAAAATTTTGGTGGATCACAAAAAAACTATTCCTGAAATGGCGGAGGATAGAGGTTTAACCAAAGATACGATTATCAAACATTTGGAGGAATTGAAAAAAAGCGGAGAAAAAATCGATTTGGAATATTTAAAGAAAGATTTTGATAAAAAAAGACTAACTAAAATTTTGGAGGCCTTTAAAAAATCAGGCGACACAAAATTAACTCCGGTAAAAGAAATTTTAGGGGATGATTTCGGGTATGATGAGATAAAAGTGGGGAGGTTGTTTTTTGACAAGTAAAATTCAATTTTTTCGTGAATAAAATTTTTGATAGGAGAATCTATTTTTTTAAAACCCTAAACCTTAAATCCTAAATTCAAAATCCTAAATTCAAAATAACAAATTCTAAAAACGATAAAAACGAAAAACGAATTTTGCTCCGCAAAATTCGTTTAAAAAATAGTCGTTATTTTTTAATTTGGACATTTTATTGAAAATTAGATATTGGGAATTAGAAATTTTTAACTTGATATTTCCGCTTTTACTTTATGGACTTTATAAACTTTCAACATTATACTTAATCCTATGTTAACCAACATCTCAGTAATTTTGATTGCAAGTCTCGTAATTTATTATTCCGGAAACAAGTTTGCTTCCGCATCTTCTGAAATCGGAGATTATTTTAATTTATCTCGGTCTGTAAAAGGGGCGACTCTGGATGCGATTGCCAGTTCTTTTCCTGAATTGTTGATTGCATTTTTTTCCGTTGTTTTTTTTCACAAGTTTGATATGGGGATTGGAACAATCGCCGGTTCAATACTTTTTAACACTTTGATTATTCCCAGTTGCGCCGTTCTGGTTTCCCCGATAGTTTTTAGAGTCAGTCGTGAAGTAATGGCGAGAGATGCTGTTTTTTATGTTATTTCAATTTTAGCTTTCCTTTCGGCGATTTTGTATTCTTTGTCTTGGGGTATTGCTGTGGCGGTTATTTTTATCGGTATTTATTTTTGGTATGTGGATATGATAATTGAACATACCAAAAAGTATCAAGGTAATTACAAAAAAATGTTAGGGGATAAAATTTCAGTTGTTGGAAAAATGTTTTTAGCTTTTTTTAATATGATAATAATGGGAGTGGCCGCTTACTTTTTAACAGAACATGCGATTTTGCTTTCTCAAACACTTGGGGTTCCTGCGGTTGTAATTGGTTTTTCGATTGTGGCGATGGCAACTTCCATTCCTAATATAATTATTGCCGTTGCTAATGCGAAGAAAGGACGAAATGATGATGTTATGTCAAGTGTATTTGGTTCCAATATTTTTAGTATTTTAATCGCTTTGGGAATTCCTCTTCTTCTTGCTTCGGTTTTGACAGGGGGGAATATCGATATTGTTTTTGGTGGGTTTGATTTGCTTATCTGGTTGGTAGTGGCAACGGTTGTCATTGTTTATTTTACCATTGATGATTATATTTTGACTAAAAGGAATGCAGTGGTTATGTTGGCGATGTATGTTGGGTTTGTCGGGTATTTGATTTTTAGGTCAATGTTTTAGAATATAATCCGAATACTTTAAAAAGTTTTCAGTCGATAGTTTTTAGTTTTTAGAACGACGGATGATACGAATAAACGAGTTAAACATACTAATATACAAATATTATGAATGATACGAATAAATACGAACAACCCGAATGAC
>JAHIOZ010000002.1 GCA_018894995.1 Patescibacteria group bacterium
CTCCGAAGTTCGCGAAGACAAAAAGCAGAGCTTTTTGCCACAACGGATTTTGCTCCGCAAAATCCGTCAACAAACTTTTTCTTCACAAAAGTTTGCCTCCATGGGCTTGATACTTACTACTTTACCCCCACACCTTTTTGCAATAAAAGGTGTGGGGGTTTATAATTACTTTATGAAATTAATATTTTTAGACACAGAAACAACAGGAAACGATTTAAAGAAAGATCGTCTTTGTCAGGTTTGTTATAAAATTGAAGGGGGTAATATTGAGGTTGAAAATTTTAAACCCACCGTTCCTATTTCAATTAAGGCAATGAGTATCACTAATATTACAAACAAGATGGTTGAAAATAAACCGGCTTTTGTTGGCAGCGAAATGGCAAAAAAGTTGCAAAATTTACTTGATGAAAATGTTTTAGTTGCTCACAATGCAAAATTTGACATCGCAATGTTGGAAAGCGACGGTTTAAAAGTTCCTAATTATATTTGTACTTTAAGATTAGCAAGATATTTAGATGAACAGCAAGAAATTCCGGAATATAATCTTCAATTTTTGCGATACTATTATGATATTGATTTCGACGTGGAAATAATTCCTCATAGTGCTGATGGTGATGTTTTGGTGTTGGAAGCTGTTTTTAAACATTTATATGATAAAGCAAAAGAAAAATCAAACAGTGCTAACCACGAAGAAATAATTCAAAGGATGATTGATATTTCCAAAAAACCTTCTTTGATTAAAAAATTTCAGTTTGGAAAATATAATGGTTATTTTGTTGAAGATGTGGCGAAAGAAGATTCTAATTATCTTAAGTGGTTTTTGAAAACAAAAGAAGAAGAGGGAACAGATGAGGATTGGATTTTTACTTTGAAACATTTTTTAAAAAAATAAAAAAATAATTTTAAATTCGGAGCTTTTATTTCTTTGTCAGTTTTGGAATTTTTTTTACCCTCGTTATTTATGTTAAAGAATAATTTCATTTTTGTATTAAGTTGCTCGCTTGCGAGCAACTTTTTTTTGGATATTCAACTTACGGTAAGTTGTGACGACCGTCACAGTTTACCGTAAGTTGAATTGGTTATCTCAAAGAAAAAATTTAAAAATTTTATCCAAAAAATAATACCAAAATTTTTGCGACCGCAAAAATTTTGGTATTATTTTTAACGAATTTTGGCGAAGCAAAAATTTGTCGTTTCCGTCGTCGTTTCCGCGCGTGCCCCGTTAAACATTTTATTTAACTGGGGTAATTCCGTGTCAGTTCTGCGACCTTCCTTGTTTTTTTAATTTGATTAAAATTAAAAAATATGGGGATAACTCCCCCTTTTATTTTTTTTTATTTTTGGTATTATATACAGATATGGAG
This sequence comes from Patescibacteria group bacterium, assembly GCA_018894995.1. GTDB lineage: Bacteria > Patescibacteriota > Minisyncoccia > Phycocordibacterales > UBA12079 > UBA12079. The sequence goes on from JAHIOZ010000002.1 coordinate 1,365, forward strand.
AATAATAATAACAAAATAATAATTTGGGTTATTATATCTTTAATAGTTGGCGCTGTTGGTGGTTTTTATTATGGAAATACCACTGGCAAGGAGGCTGGAATTTTGGTTGGCGGGCAAGAAGTTTTGGATCAGCAAAATGCTGAAGAAGAAGCTAAGTTGCAAGCAATCCAAGAAGAGGCCAATCCTTTCACAGATGTTGAGGAGGTTGCCAATCCTTTTAAAGATACATACAAGAACCCTTTTGAATAATGACTCCGAGTTTTTCGGAGTTGTTTTTGAAAAACAGTTTTCGCTTGCGGATTTTGTTTTTGTAAAATAAAAAGAGAATTTGTAATAGCGAATTTTTTCGTGGCTTTTTGCGTCCAGTTAGCATAAGTCGGCGATTTATTCATCTGTCTTAATCGACAGGCCTGCTGGAAAAAAGAGAATAAATATTTTTAATATGAATAAATTTTTATATATATGTTTTGTTTTTAGTTTAGTTTTTGGTGTCGGTGGATTTTTTGTCGCAGAAGCTGTCAATCCTTTTGACATTACATACCCTGTACAAGAATTGGGTAGTTGTCCTTCTCAAAGTGAGTGCAAAATTTTTTGTGATAATCCTGATAATTTAGAAGCCTGTGTTACTTTTGCCGAAAAGCAAGGAATGATAAAGGCACCGGAAGCAAAAAGGATAAAAGAAGTGAAAAGAATTCAAAAAGAACAGCCGAACGAAATGAATGGCCCTGGTGGTTGTATGACTCCGCAAGAATGCGATGCTTTTTGCCGAGCAGAATCCAATTTGGATGAATGTTTAAATTACGGTGTTAAAAACGGATACACAACTCAAGAAGAGGCGGACAGAATCAGAGAACAGGTAAAGAAGGGAGGCCCTGGCGGTTGTAAATCAAAGAATGAGTGCGATGCTTTTTGTTCTGACCCAAATAATGCCGATGAGTGTTTAAACTTTGTTGTGAATGAAGGGAAAATTACAAAAGAGGAAGCTGAATTTATGAAGCAACAAATGATAAAGCGAGAACAAGAAAAAGGTCAGCCAAAAGGACAACAAAAGGATATTGAAAATATTGATAAGAAAAAGGTAACTGAAATATTGAATACACAGGTGGGTCCTGGTGGCTGTAAAAATATGGAAGAATGCAATGCTTATTGTTCTGATTTTTCTCACGGTGAGGAATGCATGCAGTTTGCCGTAAACAATAAAATAGCACCACCTGAAGCATTGGAAAAAATGAAAAAAATGAGTCAAATCAAGAGTGGCCCAGGCGGTTGTATGGGACCGCAAGAATGTGATGCTTTTTGCAGTAAACCTGAAAATAGACAAACTTGTTTTGAATTTACAAAACAAAATCAATTGATGCCTCCTGAAGAGTTGATGAGAATGGAAAGAGAAATGGAAATCGCAGATAAATTAAATAGCGGTGGAATGACAGGCCCTGGAGGTTGTAAAGGACCTCAGGAATGTAATGCTTTCTGTCGAAATCCTGAAAATATGGAAGAGTGTATTAATTTTTCAGGAGAACAAGGTTTGTTAAGTCAGGATAGAATGAAGGATATGATGGGCAAAACACAGGAATCTTTTGACAAAATGAAAGAAATTGAAATGCAAAGAAATCAGGTTGTTGGTGATGCAAAGGGTTTCTTTTTTGGCGGACCTGGTGATATGAATGGGAAGCAAATGCCACCGTTTGATCCTCAAAGAATGCCACCGCAATCACAGAATATGATGCCTCCGATGGACGGGTCAATGCCTCCCCCAGAAGGTTACCAAAATTTTGATCCAAATATGATGCCACCAGATGGCTACAAAAATTTCGATACAAATATGATGCCTCCAAGTGAGGGGAGTTACAGAGAATACGAGGGGATAAAACCCACGATGGACGGGGAAGGTTCTCGAAATTTTGATCCAAATATGATGCCACCAATGGATAATAATTATAGAGAATATAACGAAACAATGCCTTCTACTGGTGGAATGATGCCTCCGGAAGGTTATCAAAATTTTGACCCGAATAAGATGCAACAGAATCAGAATAGCTATCAAAACTTTGATTCAAATACGATGCCGCCAATGGATGGCCAAGGTTTTGACCCTAACAATACGGGAACTATGCCTCCTTCTGGAGATTATTATGAAATGCCCCCAGAAGGATTTATCCCTCCACCGGAAGCACCAACAAGTCGTGTTAAGTCTTTTAACCTTTTAAGTTTTATTATAAATGGTTTGTTTACGAGATAGCAAATAAAAGCTAACAGACAATAATTTACAGCTGACAGCTACAATAAAAACAGCGACGAAAAGCAAAGCTTTTCATCGCTGTTTTTTTAGTTTAGATATCTAATTTTTGGAACCCCGAGTTCCAAAACCGTCAAAAAAATAAAAAAAAACAGAAAAAATTAAGGTTGTCGAACAGCCATAATTATTAATACCAAATCCAATTAAAGCTCAAACATAAGTCGCAGAAAATTTTGATTTAGACGAAGTTAAGAAAAATGAAATACTGCCGAGTACTATTGAATTTTTCTTAACGAGTATAGTTAGACCTTTTGTAAAACTCTTTCCTGTCAATAATTTCTAAAATTTAGTGTAAACACATTTTTCTCTAAAAACCTTATAGGAATAAACTTTTTTTCGAAAAAAATGTTTCCATCTAAATTTTTAAAATTCTAACAGGAGAAGTTTTACAAAAGGTCTAATCAAAATTTTCAAGATTTGGTGTTTAATGGTTAATTAGATTTGGTATAACATTGTTTGTAAATAAATTGTGCTATTATATACGACATATGAAAAAAAGATTTTTTGGACTTCCTAAAAACATTTTCTTTTTAGGGATAGCCAGTTTTTTTAATGACTTTTCATCAGAAATGGTTTATTCCATATTTCCTGCTTTTTTTACTTCGGTTTTAAACTCAGGAGCGGCTTCTTTAGGTGTGGTTGAGGGAATAGCTGAAGCGGCAGCTAATCTTTTTAAAGCTTATTCTGGAAATCTTTCTGACAGAACTCAAAAAAGAAAATCTTTTGTAGTTTGGGGTTATACTCTGTCAACTTTTACCAGACCTTTTTATATTTTAACTTCAACTGTCGTCGGGGTAGCAGGGTTAAGATTTTTTGATAGAATTGGAAAAGGAATGAGGGATGCTCCTAGAGATGCAATAATTTCACTTTCTACAAAACCGGAGGAATTAGGAAGGTCATTTGGTTATCATAGAGCGATGGATGTTTTGGGTGCAATTTTTGGTCCTTTGACCGCTTATCTTATATTAAGTTACTATCCTTTAAAATTTAATATTGTTTTTATTACCGCTTTTGTTATTGGTCTTTTGTCTCTTGCTACTCTTGTTTTTGTTGTTGATATAAAAAACCACATTCATCCGAGTAAATTTGGGATTATAAAATCTTTCAAACAACACTCAACTAAATTCAAATTTTTTCTTTTGTCTATTTTTATTCTTTCTATGGGAGGTATTCCAATTGCAATTTTATTATTAAAAGTTGAATCTATCGGATTGGCAATTGCTTTAATTCCACTTTTTTATATGATTTATAACCTTTCTTTTTCAGGATTTTCAATTTTTGCTGGGGCTGTGACTGATAAAATGGGAGCAAGAAAAACATTAATGATTGGGTATTTAGTCTTAATTTTAGGTTATCTTGTTTTAGTTTATTCTTCTTCTACTTATTTATTAGTTATCGGTTTTTTTGTTCTTGGAATTTTCTCCGCTTTTACCGATGGAGTTCTCAGGGTTTTAGCTTCGCAGTTGAGTTCGGAAGAATTAAGAGGAGGAGCTTTAGGTTTGGTTAGTGCTTCAAATGGGTTAGGAATACTAATTGCCGGAATTGGTGGAGGTTTTCTTTGGCAATATTTTAACCCAGCAACAGCTTTAGTTACAGCTTCTCTGGTTGTCGCATTTGGGATGTTTGTATTTTCTTTGACTTTAATTAATGGAACTCATAAGGGTAGTTGGTAGTGAGTAGGACAAATTTTGCCAAAGGCAAAATTAGTTAACGAACTGCCGGAGGTGGTTCGTCTCTGCGAGGAGTTTGGTTGAAAAATTTTGAATAAAAAAATGACTTGTCATTTTTTTATTCAAAATTTTTCAACCAAACGACGTGGCAGTCCTGCACCATATAGTTTTGTTTTTGTTTGGATTTTTTTGGAACCCTGGGTTTCAAGTCGTTATTTAAAATTTTTTTGCCTATGTATTTTCCACTGTATTTCCCCTGTTTTTTGATAAAAAATATGTTATAATGAAGCTACTTTAAAAAAGTTGAGCTAACAAATAAAATTCTTGTAATGAATTTTTTTTAATTTGAAAAATATACAAAAATGGCGAAAAAAGAGGACAACAAAAACGAAAATAATGTAGAAAAAATCCCTGAAGAAAAGGGGATTATTTGTGAGAATATCAGCACCCAAATGGAGAAGAGCTTTTTGGATTATGCAATGTCGGTTATTACTGATAGAGCGTTACCTGATATCAGAGATGGCTTAAAGCCAGTGCATAGAAGAATTCTTTACACTATGCATGGAATGAATTTAACCGCATCTGCCAAATTCAGAAAATCAGCGGCTGTTGTCGGAGATGTTTTGGGTAAATATCACCCCCATGGAGATGTGGCTGTTTATGATTCCATGGTAAAAATGACTCAAGATTTTACAATGAGATATCCTTTGGTAATGGGGCAAGGAAACTTCGGTTCCATTGATGGTGACTCTCCTGCAGCGATGCGTTATACGGAAGCTAAAATGTCAAAAATGTCCAATGAGATTTTGAGAGATATTGAAAAAGATACGGTTGATTTTATTCCTAATTATGATGGAACAATAAAAGAGCCGAGGGTTTTGCCGTCGGCAGTTCCAAATGTTTTATTGAATGGTACCTTGGGAATTGCAGTTGGTATGGCGACAAACATCCCACCACATAATTTAAATGAAGTTGTTGAGGCGACAATTCATCTTATTGACAATAAAGATGCCACCACAGAAGATTTACTTCAATTTGTTAAAGGCCCCGATTTTCCTCTGGGAGGAATTATTTTTGATCAACAAGCCATCAATCATGCTTATGCTAACGGTAGAGGAGGTGTTGTTTGCCGAGGCGAGGCTGAAATTATTGAAAACAAAGCGGGGTATTTTCAAATAATTATAACCTCCCTACCTTTCAGAGTTAATAAAGCTGACTTGATCGTAAAAATTGCGGAATTGCATCGTGATAAAAAAATTGAAGGAATCAAAGGATTGAGAGATGAATCCACAAGAGACATCCGAGTTGTGATTGATTTAAAATCAGGAGTTCACCCTCAAAAAGTTTTAAATTATATTTATAAACACTC
>JAHIOZ010000024.1 GCA_018894995.1 Patescibacteria group bacterium
ATAGGAGAAGAAAAGATAAATTTAAAAGAAATAGGATATCAATATTCAATAAATTCTTCTTCAGATTTTTCCGATATTTATGATAGCAATTTCGTTGAAGGGGCACCTATTAAACCCAAAGCACAAGAAATTGTTAAGGTAGAAAAATCTGAATTTTTGAATAATATTATCGAAAATCTTACAAGCGCCGCGCTCGGATCTGACGGCGAGAAATATGAAAATGAACTTTATAATGCAATCAAAAATTTGATCGGCGATGAATATGCTTTTCAACTTGGAAATATTGGTTCTAGGGCTCAAAGATTATCGGATACTGTTTGGAAAGTGCCAATAATTTTTGATGATGAGCTCAAAAAATTATTAGTGGTATTTGAAGCAAAAGCAGGAAATGCGATCAGTAGCTTTGATGAAAGAAAAGAAAAAGATGATTTAAAACGGACAATAAAACATTTTTCAAGCGAGCTAATCGATATAGCGGGAATTTGGTACATTGTTGTTGATAGTCGCAAGATACCAGAAGGCGGACACGGAGGGTTTAGAGGTGGTCAAAATCTATCTTTTGAAGAAAAGTTGCAAGATATACAACACTCTGTTTTAAGCGTAGTTAATAAACCTGTTCTAGTTTCGGCTATGAATATTTATTCATTTACAGAATATTACAGATATTTATTTCAAATTACTCGTCAATTTGGAAACACATTTACAGCGTTTAATGATACCGTGGTCCAAAATTTTTGGATTTGGGGAAATTTATTTCATCCAATTCGTTCGTACTCACAGATATACAATGACCACTTACTAATTAAAAACACACTAAGAACCGCTTATGAAGAATAAAAAAGAAAAAAAGGTCGGAAAATTTCATAAAAATAACAAGCTGAATGATCTCACGGGTTCAGAGTGGATTCAATTTACAAAATCGTGGTTTATTGTAAATCCGAAACAGAGAAAAGATAAGGAGTTTAACCACCCTGCAAAGTTTCCCGAAGAATTAGCAGAACGCTTTATCAAATTTTTTACCAAAGAGGGGCAAATAGTTTTAGATCCATTTGCTGGCATAAGTTCCACAATACTGGCTTGCGAAAGTACCAAAAGAAAAGGGGTTGGTATAGAGTATTCAAAAAAATATGTTGATATTGGAAAAAAAAGATTAAAGAATCTTCAAGCAGAAAAAAAACATATTATCGTACGGGGCGATAGTCAGAATTTACTAGATATTTGGAATAGTTCGAAAAATAAATTGCCAAAACAGGTTGATTTTATAATAACATCGCCACCATATTGGAATATGTTAGAGGAAAGCAGAGGTAATGTTTTGTCGGCTCACCAAAAAAGAAAATTAAATGGACTTGATGTTAAATATTCAAATTCAAAAAACGATCTCGGAAACATAAGAGATTACGACGACTTTTTGAAAGCGTTAAAAAATATTTTTAATCAATCTTACTCTATTGTAAAATCAGGTGGATATATGGTTGTTGTATTGCAAAATTTAAGAATGAGAAATGGAAAATTTTGCACACTAGCTTGGGATTTAGTCAATCAATTAGAAAAAGATAAGTGGCACTTTATAGGAGAACAATTGTGGCTACAAAATAACAAACAGCTTGGAATTTGGGGTTATCCATCCGCTTTTGTTAGCAATATTCATCATCACTATTGTTTAGTATTTTACAAAAATAATGTAAAATAGAGATAGGAATAATATAAAAAATTATGGCACCCTCATTAGTAAAATTATCAAAAATATCATGGGAATTTAATGACGCAAATACCCGAACTTTAACTCACGGGTATCATCCATTTCACGCAAAATTTATTCCCCAAATTCCAAGAACAATTATAGAACATCTTTCTAAAGAAGGTGATATTGTTTTGGATCCATTTTGCGGAAGCGGAACAACGCTTGTTGAAGCACATACACTCAAGAGAAATACCATTGGGATAGATATTGCCCCTATTGCAGCTTTAGTTTCAAAAGTAAAAACTACATTTATTGATCCGAATGAATTAGAAAAGGCAAAAAATAAATTGTATGAAATGATTGATACAAAAAAAGCAAAACCCGTTATTCCTAATTTCCCAAATCAAAATACTTGGTATAACGAAAAAACACTTCAAGAACTAGGCGTAATCTGGGGACAAATTTTAACTTTTGAAAAAAAGAATTCTGATATTTTTGATTTTTTTCAAGTCGCTTTTTCATCGATACTCAAAACCGTTGCAAACCGTTCCGAACATTGGAACTGGGCTTTCATTGGGGATAATATGCTGCCAAAATTGAATAAATACACAAATCCGAATAAATATTTTAATAATACTTTAGAAAGAATGATTTCTGGAATGAAGGATTTTCAAAAAGCAAAAACAAAAAACTGGACAAAGGTATTAAAAATGAATACAAAGGATATTTCAAAAAATATCAAGAAAAAAGTTGATCTCATTATTACCTCGCCACCTTATTGCTTTGCAGTAGATTTTAATAGGTATTATCGTTTATCTTACTATTGGTTTAATTGGGAAATTGATAAAAATAGAGATGTGGAAATAGGTGCTCGTTCAAAAAGAGCAAAAAAGTGTGGAATTGATGATTATTTTTCTGACATGGAAATTTGTATAAAAGAATTTTATCAAGTTCTAAATAAGGGTGGCTATTGTTGTTTTACGCTTGGCAATACAAAGAGAGATAATAAAGAGATTAACGCTGTTGAAAGAACAATTGAAATGTGTTTGAAGGAGGGTTTTCAATTGGTTGAACATACATATAGGGAATTATCAAAACAAAGTATGGCTCAAAAACGAATTCCGAAAGAAGCAGTTTTGATATTCAAAAAGTAATTTGTAGTCCCGCAAAAAAATCGGGCGAAGCCCGAAAAGCAAAAGGGCAAAAAGGAAGGGGGTTGGGGGGAAGGAATTTTTGCCCTTTTGCTATTAGAATTAGAGCGTTTCCGCTTTCCTCTGACTAAGAGGAAACCAAAACAGA
>JAHIOZ010000025.1 GCA_018894995.1 Patescibacteria group bacterium
ACCTAGCTCTATATTTACCGAAATTTTAACCGAAGACTTTGCAAAAAATCTTCAGAATATCCCGATATTCTTCATATTTTTTGCTTCGTCTCGATTAAAATTTCGAAAAATATTTAGAGCAGAGTTTTTGGGAAATGGTATTAAAATTATTTTAACTTTTTAATTAAAAATTTTTTATTTAAGAAAAGTTTCTATATTTTGCAAATGTTCTTTGTATGTTTTTGCACAATGAATTTGCTTTTCGCTGTCGTGCAAATAATAAATACAATCCGTTTCTTTCGGGAAAAGCACGGCTTCTATTGCCGACACCCCTGGGTTTGAAATTGGACTTGGCGGTAATCCTTTGTATTTATAAGTGTTAAAAGGAGAATCCACTTGTTTGTCAGCTGGTGTAATTGGTGCCCACCAACCCTGCTCTGTTTTTCCTCTTGCATATTGCAAAGTGGCATCAACATCAAGTTTCATATCTTGCAAAAGTCTATTCCATAAAATACCTGCAATAAGCGACATATCATCTTTCCCCGCCGCCTCTCGTTGAACTATGGACGCAATTCTCAAAAGAGTAAGCCATCGGATATTTTGTTTGAGAGACTCCTCCAAATAAGGGGCAAATTTCTCTTCAAATTTTGACCGTAAACGATTGGCGACTTGAAGTGAAGTTTCATCCAAAGGAATTAAATAGGTATCCGGAAAATAAACACCTTCAGTATAATTGTTTGAAATTGTTGTGTCTTCGGTGATGAAAGAATTAACTTTTTTATTGTTCCAACCAAGCTCTTTGGCAAAAAGCTCGGCAATTTCTTCCTTACGCAGACCTTCCGGAATTACAACCCATTTCATGTATGGGTCTTCTTGAAGAACTCTTTTTACTTCCCAAGCATTTGTTGCTTTTGATATTTTGTATGCTCCTTTCTGAATATTTTCAACATCACCGATTATCATTCTAAAACCGAGCACATTCTTGATAAATCCTTGCAATTTAAGTTGTTCAATAATGTCAAAATCAGAACTTAATGAAACTATAAATCGTTCGGGTTCCGCTTCTTTTTGTGGAGCCCCAAATAAATTTGAGTAAAGCAAAACTCCGGCGACTAACAACACCAAAACCAAACCACTTGTAATTTTTAAAAGATTAGACATATTTTGAAAAAAATTATCCAAAAAGTTTATAATGGTTAATTATATCAGAATATAACGAGATAAACATACAAATATACAAGTTAGACATACAAATATACGAATTATACGAATAAATGCGAATGCCCCGAAAATACAAAATAAATTAATTTTTAAACACAACAACAACAACAACGGACGAATTTTCCTTCGGAAAATTCGTCGTGTTTATGCTTTGTGTTTTGTGTAGCTAGGCTTTTCATAGCAAAGTTGTTTGGTTTTTGCCTGCCCCGTTTTAACTAGGGCGTTTTTGAATTTGTGTTTTTACCACGAAATAAATTATTTATCGCAAACTCCCACAAAAAAAGATCCTCTTTACAAGTTATTTACCTAAGTCTAGTGTCTCATCAATCCGAATCTGTTTTACAAACTCCGGAACATGGCTTACTAAAATCATCGCCCCTTCATACTTATCCAAGGCTTGAGCAATTATTGGCAAATGTCTAAAATTAATATGGTTGGTCGGCTCATCAAGAATTAACAAACTAGGTTTCAACAAAACCAGTTGTGCAAAAGCCACCAAACCTTTCTGCCCTTCTGACAAATTTCCTATTTTTGTATGAATGATATCTTTAGTAATCAAAAAACTAGCTGCCACAGAACGCAAATCTTCCTCAATATGTTTTTCCATCACCGATGCCAAACAGTCATAAACGGTGTCTTCAAAATTAAGAGTGGAGAAATCTTGCCTGTAATATCCCACTTTTATACCGTCAGTGATTTTAGCTCCTTCAGCTTTTTTGCTCGCCAACGCTTCAAGCAAAGTGCTTTTTCCAATTCCATTTGGACCGGAAAGAAGCAAGTGTTGTTTTTTTCTTAAAGAAACTTTAGTTTTTTTAGTCACCTGTTTGTGATTTTTCAAATTCAAAACGGTAAAAGAAGAGATATTCAAAATGTCCCCAATTACATTTGGCTGAGTCGGAATAATGAAAGGACGAATAGTTTTGTCTTCTCTTCTTACATCAACTTTTTCTTCCTCCATATCTTCCGCCTCTTCTCGCATTTTCTTTGCCAACAATCTCATCCTTCCTCCTTTCATAGCAAAGAAATTTGCCTTGTCTTTATTTTCCTGAATTTTCTTTCCCAGTTGTGCATTTTTTCTGTTTTCTTTTTCAATCTGAACAGTAATCAATTTTACCGCATCAAAATAATTTCCGACATATTGCTCAACTTTCAAAGTATATAAATTTAAATATAAGACACCTTGAGTAAAAGAATTCAAAAAGTCGGCATCATGCGAAATCACGATGCAAGTTTTTTTATAATCTAAAATAAATTTTTTTAGATGGGCAACACCTTCTTTGTCTAAATTATTTGTTGGCTCATCCAAAAGTAAAATATCAGGGTCTTGAATAAGCGCTGAAGCCAAAAGTAAACGAGCTTGTTGTCCACCCGAAAAAGATTTTATTATTCTGTCATTGGGAGCATGCAAATTTACGGTTTCTAAAACATCAACGATTTTCGGATCAATGTTGTAAACTTTTTCTTTAAAACATTTTTGAAAAAATTCTCGCACCGTTAAATCCATTTGGTCTCGCGGAATAACTTGTTTTGAAACAGCAATTGTAGCGCGCGGGTCAATATTTACATCTCCTTTTTCCGGTTTGAATTCTCCCGTAATCAATTTAAAAATAGTGCTCTTTCCCGCTCCGTTTTGTCCCATTAAAGTAATTTTGGAACCGCGACGCACAGAAAAATCCACCTCATCTAAAATAGGTTTGTTGTAGCCGTAATTAAACGACGCTTTATTAAATCTTATTACTGCACCGTTGTCTGACATAATGTTCCTTATACTAACAAAACCAACAGCTTACAGCAAACAGCCGACAGCTAACAGCTAACGATTAGACGGATTTTGGCGAAGCCAAAATCCGTCTAATCATCGTTTTTGTAAAGCCAACCCAAAGTTTTCTTCAACGGCTCAACGAGTTGAGCCGTTGAACTGTTAAAAAAAACTGCACCTAAAAAAGTTGGGCGTAGTACTCCCAACTTTTTAACTAACAAAAAACCACTCAATTTTATTCGAGCAGTTTTTTTGTTTTTGTTTAATTAACGACTGGCAAAAATCAATTAAAAATGTTTTGCCAAATGCTTCCAAGAAGATTGCGCTTCTTTCATAAGTTCCTTGATTTCCGCTTCTGACATTTTTTTTGCTTTTCCGTATTTCAAAACTGCATCTTTCATAAATACTTTAAATTCAACTTCCCCCATCTTTTTCATCTTCTTTAGTTTTGGAGAAACTGACTTATAAAAATCAACCGCTGTGTGTTTTACATTCTTTTGAACCTCTTTTCCTTTTTTTGAATTAATAAACATACCGGCAGCCACTCCTAAAACAGCACCGGCAAGCGCTCCTTCTAATACTTTTGCAACAACACCCGTCTTTTTTTCTACAACTTTTTTTACCATATTTTTGTTTATAGGGTATAGCGTTTAGGGTTTAGGTGACTATCCGCTAAATGCTAAATGCCATACACTCAAATTAACGATTAATAATTTTAAACTTTTCTCTTTTTTCGACGAACTTTTGTTTCTTTTTTTCTGAAAAACATTGAAAAAATCGGTAGTGAAGAAAGGGTTTGCAAAGATTGCTCCACACTTTCTTGCAAATCATCCGATATCTGTCCAACATTTTCAGAAATTTTTTCTAAAGATTTTGCAACCTTTATTAAATGATAAACAACCATTCCCAACATTATACCCAATGCAATTATTGCAAAAGATACTGAAAAATAAAATAATGTTTGAGCAACTGTTAAAATTGTTATCATAGGTGATATTGTATCACAAAAAACGAAAGGTAGAAGTTGGGGATAAAAAAACCGACAGCCAATAGCTGACAGCCGACAACTTTTTAATTTCGAATGATGAATTTCAAATTTCGATTGAATATCAAATTTTCGAATGACTGAATTTTGAAACACGACGAATTTTGCCTTTGGCAAAATTCGTCGTGTTCTACTTTACAAACTTTATAACTTTATAAACTTTCTACTTCAAATACTTTTTGCCTTTCAACTCCTTCGGGAAATATTCTTGCTCCTCTTTATAATCATAATCAGGCGAATATTTATAACCTTTTCCATAGCCCAAATTTTTCATCAATTTAGTCGGCGCATTTCGGATATACAACGGCACACCCAAGTTACCAAACTTTTCAACATCTTTCATCGCCGATTCATAAGCCATATACAACTCGTTAGACTTTTTACACTTCGCCATATAAACAACCGCCTGCGCCAAATTCACTCCGCACTCAGGCATTCCAATAAAATGACAAGCTTGATAAACGGAAACGGCTTGTTCCAAAGCCCGCGAATTTGCCAGCCCTATATCTTCGGAAGCAAAACGAATCAATCGTCGGGCAATATAAAGCGGATTTTCTCCGCCTCCCAACATTCTCGTCAGCCAATACAAAGAGGCGTCAGGATCTGAACCCCGCATTGATTTGTGCAAAGCCGAAATAATATTGTGATGCTCCTCCCCTTCTTTGTCATAAAACAAATGTGGTTTTTGAAAAGCTTCTTTAATAATTTCCAAAGTTAATTTATCACTGATTGAGCCGGCATATTCCAAAACATTCAAAGCAATTCTGGCATCGCCGTTGCTCATCTGTGCCAAACTTTCAATAACTTTTTGCGTCGCTTTAATTTTAAGTTTACCCAATCCTTTTTCTTTGTTCTTAATCGCTTTTTTAATAATCTGGGCGAGTTGGTCTTTCGTCAATTGATTTAAAACAAAAACTCGGCAACGAGAAAGCAAAGCTCCGCGAACTTCAAAGCTCGGATTTTCTGTCGTCGCACCGATTAAAATAAGAGTTCCACTTTCAACATGAGGTAACAAAGCATCTTGTTGAGTTTTATTCCAGCGGTGAATTTCATCTATAAAAAGAATTGTTCTTTTTCCAAGTCGTCGATTCATTTCGGCAAGCTCAACTTTTTTTCGCAATTCTTCCACCCCGCCTGCCACAGCCGAAAGAGTTACAAATTCTGATTTTGTCAGTTTTGCAATCACCGAAGCCAGCGTAGTTTTTCCACTTCCGGGAGGACCCCAAAGAATCATTGACGGAATATTGTCCGCTTCAATCGCTTGTCGCAATAATTTCCCCTTGCCGACAATTTCTTCCTGCCCAAGAAACTCATCCATAGTTTGAGGACGCATTCTGTCGGCGAGAGGAGCGGAGTTGATGTTCAAATCATTGTTCATAATCGAATTATATCAAAACGGAAAGAGGGTGGCGAGTATAGAAAAGCTGATAGCCAATAGTTGACAGCTGACAGCTTTTTAATTTCGAATGACAAATTTCGAATTTTTTAAGCTAGGCTTTGCAAAGCAAAGTCAAATTTCCATTCAATATCGAATTTTTGAATAAATTAATTTCGAAACACAAACAAAACGGCGAAAAACTTTGCTTTTCGCCGTTTTTTTAAAAAAATTAAAAAATCATCTTTTATAAAAAACAAACAAATGCTCGTGCATTATCAAAAGAAAATTGCTTTCTTTTGATTTATTGACCCAAAATCCCGTCGCTTTGCAATTATGTTGTTGCTTGATTATGTCTTCTTTTAATTCAAAACCTTGTCTTAAAAATTTATCCATAACTTTGTAAGCCATCGGCTGATACATTTTCTGTCTGCGAGTATCACCAATCAAAATCGCACAATATTTTCCTTTTCTCAAAACACGGTAAAGTTCTCTTGCCACTTTTTCCATTTCGTCAGCAAAAATATCAATGGAGTGAATGTTTGAAAGATCTTCTTCAATTTCTCCATCGCTATATTTGATTATATCGACATAAGGCGGATGAGTGAGGATAAAATCAATTTCTTCGTTTTTTATAAAATCCAAATTTCTTGCATCGCAAATTTTCAATCTCTGTCTTGCTGTTGTTTCCGCTTCAAAATTTAAAGAATTTTCCGTTCTTTTAATTGCTTCTTCGTTTACATCCGTGCAAGTGATATGACGATTTAAAATTTTTGCTTCAATCGCCGTTGTTCCTCCACCGATCATACAATCAAGTAAATGCTCTTTTTCTTTTGAATATCTCAAAATCAAATTTCTCGCCACTTCCGGAGACCAATTTCCCCGCCAATCGGATTTATGAGTAGCCCAATTTCCTCGTCTCGGGAAAGACCAAACCGTCGAACATTCCAACTCAAAATTTTCAGGGTGTAATTTTAATTCTTTGATATTTTTTTCAAACATACAATTAACTAATTGATTCCAATATACAAGGTTTTCCAAAATCAAGAGACCAATCTATCAAATTTATAACCGGTTGTTTTTCCTTTTCGTTCCAATAATTAAACATTTCTTCTTCCGTGTTAAATTCAAGAAATTGAACATTCTTGATTTCGTCCGCGTCTGACATCTTTGGATTATTCATTTTTATAAAATAAGAGTTCCAATTTTCGGTACTAACCATTATCATATTATTCCAATCAGAGTCAGAAATATCAGAAGTACACTCCACACAATAAATTTTTTTAAATATTTCTTTTTTTGTGATCATTTTTCTTTTTTAATAAAATTAATAATTTAAATCCCAAAAAATTTAATATTTTTATTAAAGATTTGTTATTTAAGTTAGAGGTTTTTATAGCTTTGTAAAAATTTACACGATTGATTTTTAAAGGTTTATAAATATTAATCGGCTTTAAATTTTTCTTTTCTATTTCTTTTTTAATCTCTTTCTCTAACATAATAATTTTAGCATTTTTTAAAATGTATGTAAACTAATTAGTTTACACTAATTGTGGATAAATTTTAACTAAAAAAATCATTTTGAAATATAATTCAAAAAGTCTTTAAACTGTTTCAAATTAAATGTATATTTGTTATTTTCAAAAGCTTCTTTCATGGGGTTTTCCGCTGTTTTCCAGCCGATACCATCAGTAACCCAAACAAAATCAATGTTTTGATTCAGTATAAAATTATTAACTTTTTCAAATTCTCCGGCAACCGATTTTAGTTTTGTGCCTCCACTACCATAAAGATTGACTTCTATTAAGAATAATTTATTTTTACTTTTATTCAGCAATGCAAAATCAAAAATTCTATCGTTTTTATTTTTTTCAACAGAATAATTCAAATCTTTTTTTATTTTTGAAACATTTGCTTGTTTTATAAATGAAAAACTTTTGTTTTCTTTTACAAACTCATACAAAATATCAAAAACAACGTCTTCCATTAAATTTCCTGATCTGTTTTTTCTTGCATTGGTATCCATGCCCACTTCTATTCCAAAAACATAATCGTTCAGATCTGAAACATTTTTATTTAAAAGAATGCCTTTCAAACCGCTCTCAATAAAAAAGTGGAGAAGCTCGTCATCGTCTGATTTTGTTAAATTTATTTTAGAATTAAATAAATCAGATCTAAAGTCAGATTTCATGGTATTTATGTTTAAAATTTTTACTTCCTTAATTTTTTTAATCCTCGTTGCAACCAAAATAGGTAAAACACCTCTTACTTCCGGATATTTTTTTGCTAAACTCAAAAATTTTTCTTCTATATTTTTTTCACCAATCAAGGAATTCAATATATTAAGTAAAATCTTAATCTCAAAAGAATTTTTTATAACCTTATCAAAATCAACAAAATAACCCCAGGTAAATAAATCTTCATTTAATGTATCGATAAAATTTTTAAAATCTTTTTTCATATTATTATTCATATTTTCCAGTCTTTAACATATTTATAAATATAACATAAACTTCCTCAGCAATGTCTTCCCCCCTCCTGTCTATACATTTTATATAATTTTTTTCGAAATTATATTTTTCTATGATTTCACCATGTTCGGAATATTTGCTCTCAACATAAAAAGGTGTTTTGCTTTTAAAATCCTCTGGAAGTTTACTATTAATCGATTTCTCAAAAATAGTTAGATTACCGATTTGATTTAATTTTTCTTTACTTCTACTTATTATATGTTCAATCGTAGGCTCCTTAAATGATTTTGGCCCCTTTTTTGATAATATATATCTTTCTAAAATAAATTGAATATCTCCAGAATTTCCCTCCCTGTACTTTGCCTTTTCAATAAATTTATCCTTAAAATTTTTCTCTTGATTTACAACTAGATCTTCTAATTTTCTAAATAAATCCTCCGTGTCATTATTTTTTTTAATATTACACATATTAGCAAAAATCTTTTCAGCAGAACTTGGGCTACCGGGAATATATTTATATAAAAATTGAAAAGCAGATAATCTAATTAAAAACTTTTTAAACTCTTTAGTATCTTTATTTTTATAAAAATGTAGAACTGGAGAATATACCTGATCAACACCTAAAAAAGACAAAAATTCTAATACGTTCCTAACTACATTTTTATCATTTCTGGTAACAACACTAAGTTTATCTAATAAATCAACTTTGGAATTTCTCAAAGCAAAATAAAGTTTACTATCATCCTCTAAATTATAAAGATATTCTTCCAATTTTAATAAATTTGTCTTGTATTTTTTTTCAACTTTACTGTAAAGAGCTGCATGACTTACATACTCGCCACCAGAAATCCATTGATGTCTTAAAAAAGTTTTAAACAAGTTCCTACTGTCCGCAAAAACATTCTCTATATCACTCCACATATTTCCTATTCTATTTAATTTAACTTTATCATTTTTAAATTTTTTGAAAATAA
>JAHIOZ010000026.1 GCA_018894995.1 Patescibacteria group bacterium
CTCACCACTGGGCAAATTAAATTCCAACGAATAAGCATGCAAAGCCAATCTGTCAAAACCCAAGTTATGTGAAGTTGAGCTTAACACATTTTTTTTGGGAGCATACAATTTATCAAAAACAATTGGATAATTTATTGCTTTGAAATGAACACGAATCTGGTGGGTACGTCCCGTTTTTGGATTTACTTCAACAAAAGAAAAACCACTACCTCTTTTCAAAACTTTATATTCCGTAATCGCTTCTCTCATCTTCCCTCTCGCGCCTCTCTGCGCAGACCATTTTCTAAAATCACCCGAGCTTCTTCCAATCGGTCGGTCAATAATTCCCTCGTCATTTTTCATTTCTCCATAAACAAAAGCTCTGTAACTTTTTTGAATTGTCCTATTTTGAAACTGCTCTTTCAAAAACAAAAAACTTTTTTGATTTTTTGCAACCAACAAAATACCGGAAGTATCCCGATCCAAACGGTGAACAATCCCTGGTTTTTTAATTATTTCACCTGAAGACAAAATCAAGGGTTCCCCGACATTCTCTGTTTCCGGATAATTTTTCAAAACCCAATCGGCAACAGTCGGCTCTTGAGTTTTCCCATCACTATGAACAACCAAACCCGCCGGCTTGTTTATCACAACAATATTTTTATCCTCATAAATTATTTTTATCTTCATTATTTTACCCCTCGTTTAGGCCGTTTAATTTAGTTCTTGTAGAAGGTCCAACCAAGCCGGAGGCAGGAGTTATACTATATTCAGTCTGAAATTCTTTAACGGCTCTTGATGTGCAAAAACCAAATTTACCTGAAACAGGGCAATCATTCAAATCAAATCCCGTTGGTGGGTAAAATCCCGCATTCGCCAAATAAATCTGTAATGCGAGATTGTCACTGTTACTGCCACTGCCTCTTTCCAAATCATTTTCCCAAGAATAAGGCAATGCAAAAGTGTCATCAATATTAGCCTCGTCATTAAAATATTTTACCACTCCCGAATATGTTTGAGTCGCCAATTCTTTCAAAACATTTTTTCTTACATTGGGGTCGGTAAATTGAGGTTCATAAATATATCCATATTCAATCAGTAGGCTTACAGAATCTGACGTATTAAATGCTCCGACAGCAATTAACTCTTGATCTTCTACAATGCCATAGTCATTTTTTTCTTTTGGAAAATTACTGGAAGCTAAAAATCTTCCCAAATATTTTGAAACGGATTTAGCCAAAGAATAACTTGCCCTATAATTTGAATATTGTTTTTCAGGAATATATACAGAGTATCCGGAATATTCACCAGCTCGCCCCATTTTTCTCCCTGGATAATCATTAAAGTGAATATGAATAACCACATCTATATCATTATCATTCGCCCACTTATTCACTCCATACAATTTTTCTACTGTTTCAAACGAAGCGGTATTATGTTCCACTTTTTCCTCTTTGAGACTTATTTTTCCTTCTTCTATCAAATTATTCATAATCTCTTTATGTTCTTGCTGAAAATCATAAATTTCTTTTTCTCTGGAATTTATATAAGTCAAATAACTTGAATCATAACCAAAACTGCTCCTCAACAAAGAAACCTCAAACTGTCTTTCTTTGCGAAGAAGTTCTGTTAAATTTTCGGCTAATTCAAGATTCAAATCTGCTTCTTTGACTCCATTAAAACTTGTCCCGTATATTTTATTGTCATGCCCCGGAACAATGAGAATTTTAATTCTTTTTTTATCTAAATCAGCCAAAATATATTTTGAATGCAATTGGTCAACTGAAATGCTCTGAACAAAAAACATTCCTGCAATCATCTCTTTAAAATTTACACTGCCAAAAGTGTCGCGAGAAACAAAAATCGCAACAAAAAACAAAACCAAACCCAATAAAAATATTTTTTTAGATTTCATATTACTTAAGAATACTATATTTTTGCGAAATAGAAAATTGATATTTACTTTATCACAATAATAAGATAACATATTTAGGTACATAAGTAATACATCATTTAGTATACTTATATTTTATTGGCGATTAGCTCAGTTGGCTGAAAAGCGTTTAAGCTTTTCAGGTGGTTCTGAGCGAAGCGAAGAAATTGGCCAAGTCGAGTTTACGAGACAAGACAATAAAGGGGAGAGCTAAAAAATGCTAAAGCATTTCATCGTTTACACGAAGTGTAAAAGGGTTGCTCGTAAACTAAAAACAATAAAATAAATTATCCGTAATAATTGATTACGGGCGATTAGCTCAGTTGGCTGAAAAGCGTTTAAGCTTTTCAGGTGGTTCTGAGCGAAGCGAAGAAATTGTCCAAGTCGAGTTTACGAGACAGGACAATAAAGGGGAGAGCTAAAAAATGCTAAAGCATTTCATCGTTTACACGAAGTGTAAAAGGGTTGCTCGTAAACTAAAAACAATAAAATAAATTATCCGTAATA
>JAHIOZ010000027.1 GCA_018894995.1 Patescibacteria group bacterium
ATACAATAATTATAACACTGAATATTGAAAAAATCATATCAAAAAAGAATAACGAATTATGAATAACAAATGATGAATAACGAATTATGAATAATGAAGAAGACGGATTTTGGCTTTAGCCAAAATCCGTCTTTGCGTTTTTGTTCGGGGCATTCGGATATCATTTGTAGTATTCGGATTATATTTTTTTCATTTCTTCCTCAATCTCTAACAACCGCAAATATTTCACTTCTCGCACTTCCTGACTCGGCGACCCGGCTTTTAATCCATAAGCGCCTATACCAACAGCCAAATCCGCAATAAAACTGTCCATTGTTTCGCCGGAACGATGGGAACAAATTATTTTCCAACCCGCCCCCCGAGCCAACTTAACGGCGTTATATACTTCTGTCAAAGTCCCGATTTGATTTGGTTTAATGATAACAGCATTCGCTCTTTTGTTTCGAGCCGAGTCCAAAATAAATTCCGGGTTAGTGGTGGTTAAATCATCTCCCACAATCAAAATTTCTTCCGCAAGCCCCTGCTTTATGGCTTTTGAATTCCAACTTTTTGTTTCTCTCATTATACTTTCAAAACCACTTGAATCAGACTCTTCAAACGGGTCTTCTAAGCTTCCAATAGGAAAATTTTCAACCAAATTTTTATAAATATTTAAAAATTGACTGGATGAATATTCCTCACCTAAAATATGGTAAACTCCATCTTTGTAAAATTCCGAAGCAGCCACATCATTGGCAATAACCATTTCATCATCCATTAAATTAGACAGGAGTTCAAAAGGTTCTTCAATCGTTTCCATTTTTGGAGAAAAACCTCCTTCGTCTCCCATTTCCACTTTACCATATTTTTCTTCTATCGCTTCGCCTAATTCTTTTAGAAAAACTTGAGATTTTTCATATGACTCTTTTGTTGTTTTCCCCCCAGGAACAACTATGTATTCTTGAAAAGGCAACCGAAAACCAGCATGGGCCCCACCATTTAAAACATTCATAAACAATTTTGGTTGCGATGGTATAACCTTAACCCCCGAAATTTTATTTATATATTTCCAAAGTGGCTTGTCCTCCAATTTTGCACCCAATCTTGTTACCGCCAAACTTACTCCTAAAATTGCATTGGCTCCCAAATTTGATTTATTTTTTGTCCCGTCCAATTTCAAAAGAATTTTATCAATTTCAGTTGGGTCAACTTCTTTTTCCAAAACGGCAGGCGCAATAATTTCATTAACATTTTTAATTGCTTCTTGAACACCTTTCCCGTCAGCATCTCTTTTTTCCAAAGCTTCACGAGAACCGGCGCTTCTGCCAGACGGAACAGAAGCTTTCACAACGATATCGCCGGAACCAATCTCAACTTCAATCGTCGGATTTCCGCGAGAATCTTTT
This sequence comes from Patescibacteria group bacterium, assembly GCA_018894995.1. Lineage (GTDB taxonomy): Bacteria > Patescibacteriota > Minisyncoccia > Phycocordibacterales > UBA12079 > UBA12079. The sequence goes on from JAHIOZ010000027.1 coordinate 1,386, forward strand.
ATTTCTTTTGCTTTGAGTGATGTGATTTTCATATTTTTCTTATGAACGAAGTGAATTAGAAAAATCAAGTTTGTTCTTTAATAATTTTTTAAACCAATTTATTTCTTATTTTTTGATGCCTTTTCTTTACCAGCAACCGTCATAGTCGTCTTTATCACCGTGTCCGGAATAACTGAAATTGAATCAATATCGCAAGCCACCAAAAATTCCACGAAGTCCGGAAAATCGCTCGGTGCTTGTCCGCAAATTCCAACTTTAGTTTTTGTTTTCTTGGCTTTTTTAATCAAGTCGGCAATCAAAATTTTCACCGCTTCATTTTTTTCATTAGAAACTCCCGCCACTTCCAAAGTTCCGGAAGCGTCTCGGTCAATTCCCAAAGTCAGCTGAGTTAAATCATTTGAACCGATTGAAAATCCGTCAAAAATCTCCGCAAACTGCTCTGCCAAAATAATATTTGAAGGAATTTCCGCCATTACATACACTTCCAAACGGTCTTGCCCATTCTTATTACTAAAAGTTGTTCCTCTCTTCAGGCCGTTTTTAGCCATAATATCAAGAACTTTTTTTCCTTCTTCAACTGTTCTGCAAAAAGGAACCATAATTTTCATATTAGTTAACCCCATTTCTTCACGAACTTTTTTCAAAGCCCGACATTCCAATTCAAAAGCCGGCAAAAATTCCGGAGAATAATAACGATTTGCTCCTCTCCAACCAATCATCGGATTTGATTCCACCGGTTCGTATTGTCGTCCACCAATTAAATTTGCATACTCATTGCTCTTAAAATCTGAGAGCCGAACAATCACAGGTTTCGGGTAAAAAGCCGCTGTAATCTTTCCCACCCCTTCAGACAGTTTATCAACAAAAAATTCTTTTTTGTCTTTGTAACCTTGAGTTATTTTTTCAATTTCTTTTTTTGTTTTGGCATCTTGTTTTGAAAAATTTATCAAAGCCATCGGGTGAATTTTAATTGTATTATTGATGATAAATTCAAGTCGTGCTAAACCAACTCCACTGTTTGGAATAAAAGAATTGGAAAAAGCCAAATCAGGTTCCCCAATATTCATCATAATTTTAACTTTAGTCTCTTTTAATTTTCCAACATTTGTTTTTTTAATTTCAAATTTCAAAATCCCCTTATGAATCTTTCCTGTTTCTCCTTCAGCGCAGTTAGCCGTTACTTTTTGTCCCGACTTCAAAATATTTGAACCTGTTTCTGTTCCTACAATACAAGGAATTCCCAACTCCCTTGAAACAATTGCTGCGTGACAAACTCTCCCCCCTTTATCAGTAACAATCGCTGAAGCAATTTTCATAATAGGTTCCCAATCCGGGTCAGTCATACTTGTAACCAAAACTTGCCCTTTTTTAAATTTAACAATATCTTTTACATCCATTATTCTGTTTACCACTCCTGAACCAATTTTCTGTCCGACACTTTGTCCTGTAAACAGAACTTCTCCTTTTTCTTTTAGAACATAATTTTCAATAAAATTAGGGTCTCTCATACTCTGAACAGTTTCCGGTCGCGCTTGAACAATATACAATTGTCCATCTCTTCCATCCAAAGCCCATTCCATATCCATCGGTCTGCCATAATGTTTTTCAACAATAACACCCCAATGAGCCAGCTGTTTTGCCTGCTCGTCTGTGATAGATTGTTTCATTCTTTTGTTATCAGCCACCTTTATATTTTTGACAGGCTTTTTCTTGTCATTATTATAAATCATTTTGATATCTTTATCAGAAACAGTTTTTGAAATAATGGATTCTGTCGGTTTAAAATACAAAAATTCATCAGGAGTCACTCGCCCTTGAACAATATTTTCACCCAAACCGTAAATTGAGTGAACCAAAACAATATTTTGAAAACCGGATTCAGTGTCAATTGTAAACATTACACCAGAAGAACCTAAATCTGCCCGAACCATTTTTTGAATACCGACAGAAAGAGCGATTGAAAAATGGTCAAAACCTTTATCCTCTCTATAAGAAATTGCCCGATTAGTAAACAATGAAGCGATGCACTTTTTAACCGCAATCAATAATTCTTCCTCGCCGACAATATTCAAAAAAGTTTCTTGTTGTCCGGCAAAAGAAGCATCCGGTAAATCTTCAGCAGTTGCCGAAGAACGAACGGCGACATCAGTATTATCAACCCCGTATTTTTTTGACAGCGTTTTATAAGAGGTTATAATGTCTTTTTTTAAATCCTCGGGAAATTCAGCTTTGAGAATAACATTTCGAACTTTTGCTCCATGCTCCATCAAGTTTTTAATATTATGAACATTTAAATCACTAAGGATTTTTTTAATTTCCTTTTTAACACCACTTCCTTCAAGAAATCTGTTATAAGCATCGGCGGTGGTAGCAAAACCGTTTGGAATTCGCACACCTTTTTTTGAAAGATTTTGATACATCTCTCCCAAGGAAGCATTCTTTCCTCCGACTAGAGGAACATCATTTTTTGTTAATTGATTAAACCAATATATATTTTTCATAATTATCTTTTTTTGATTATTTATAATATTTTTAATTTGTATTTCTTTGTTCTTGATTATTATACTACAAAATCTGAAATTAAGTTTTTAATTAAACTGATGATTGTGTCTTTTTCTTTTGGGTTACTTTCGGCAACCAAAAGTGCCAAAGCTGTTAAAGCATTGTCATTTATTTTTCTTTCACCATTTTTTCTATACAAATAATTATTTTTGTCTAAAAAGTACACAAACAAAAATGAAGCTATTCTTTTATTTCCATCAGTAAACGGATGATCTTTTATAATCAAATACAAAAGATGCACCGCTTTGTCATCAAGCGATTTATACAATTCTTTCTTGTCAAAAGTTTGATAAATTCCATTTATAATTCCTCCGAAACTTCCGTCTCTTTCATTCCCAAAAAGTTCGCTGGCTTCTTTTTTAGAAATAAGATTTTTCTTCACTTCTGAAATAACAGTCAAAACATTTTCATATTCCAAAATAAATTTTCCTTTCTTATTCTTCGGCTCTTTTAATTTATCCGAGTCATATTGTTCCAACAAAGACAAAGTTTTTGAATATTGAGAAAGCAAAGATAAAATTTCATCTCTTTCAGTTTTATTTAATATTTTTTGTTTTTTATTTTCTTTTTCCATAAATATTTGTTGATTATAACACAACCAGAATCTATGTGAATATTTTTGTGACTAAATTTTTCCTGCTATTGACACAAGATGCTAAAAAATGTATCTTTTAGGCAGAAGTTTTTTGGTGTTAATATAATAAATTGACTTTTAATTTTACTTAAGGAGGATTAAAAATGAGTCATCAATTTAGTAAATATTGGCCAAAACGTCATTCCGAATCTGAGAAAAAGTGGAGAAATCTGAGAGAAGATATAGTAGAATTTAAAGAAAAATCGCATAATTATAATTGTTACAGTAACCGGTGGTTGTTAAATAGAGTAATTGAGAGTTGTGGTTATTGCAAAGAATTTTCTTCCTGTTTTAGATGCCCATTGTGGAATAATAATTTCTGTTACAGCGGGGATTTTACCGGTAAAGAAACAATTTTTTGGATCTTTGTGGAAGAAATAAGAGAAAAAGAAAAACCCGATTTCCGCAAAGCCCTCGGTTTAGCAACCAAAATGTTGATGCGAATTCGGGAAGACCGACCGCTGGCAAATTTTCACCATTGCTGAAAAAATCAATTCAGTCAAAAGCACCAACAGGATTTATCCTGTTGGTGCTTTTTTAATTTTTCTATTTTCAAAAAAATTGCTTAATTTCCTAAATTAGTTAAACAAAATTATTAACCATTCAAAACCATATAAATGTCAGCGACATTTGTGTCTGTCCTTCCTGTTTTTATATGCCCGCCTACTTTTTCAAAAAGATTGTAGGGGTCATTGTTTTTTAAATACATTTCATAATCCAATCCTTGATCCAAAACTTTACTGAATAATTTTTTATCAACAATCGCTCCCGCCACATCGCTGTTATCCCAACCGTCAGAAGCGGCAGCGACAACAACCATATTGTCCTGAACAAAAGGCAAAGCTCCTAAAGCAAAATTCTGATTTCTTCCTCCTTTTCCTTTAATATCAACTTTCACAATGGTTTCCCCTCCCCACAAATGACAACTTTTAGGCAAATAATTGCCTTGAGCAAATTTAACCGCCAAAACTTCCGCCTCCCCTTCCAATTTGTTGTCTTCAATAAAAGTGTCGTAACCCAAACTCTCAGCTTTTTTCTTCATCGCTTCTAAAATAATCATATTGGAACCCAAAAGAATATTTTTTACTTTTTCAAAATATTTTTCTTCTTTGGGAGTTTCAACCAATTTAATTTCCAAGTCTGGCAGTAGCTCTCTTATTCCGTATTTTTTTAATACTGTTTCCGCATCTTCAATTGTTGTTTTATCCATAACTGTTGGCCCCGAAGCGACAACACTTAAATCATCCCCCGGGACATCAGACAAAATAAAAGAAACGACCGTCGCGGGATAAGCCAGTTTTGCAAGCTGACCTCCTTTTATCAAAGACAGATGTTTCCTCACCGTGTTCAATTCACTGATTTTTGCCCCACTTTCCATTATTGTTTTTGTCACCAGTGTCAGGTCTTTATAATCCATTTCATTTGGAGCACACATCAAAGAAGAACCTCCTCCGGAAACAACCAACAAAATCATATCTTTTTCGGTGGCTTGTTTTAACATCTCAATGATGGATTTTGTAACGGAAACATTTTTTTCAGAAGGAAGCGGATGAGTTCCTTCTTCTGAAGTCAATTTATTAAAAACTCCTTTTTTTACATCCAAAACAATTCCGCTGTGAATTTTATCACCCAGAATTTTTTCCAAAGCCGTTGCAGCATTAACAGCGCACTTTCCGATGGAAATAACAAAAACTCTTTCAAAATTATCGAGGCAAACCTTTAAATCATTTATGCAAATATTATTATCCTCAAAACTTATTTGTGATTTGATTAACCTTTCAATAATAACCGACTCATAGCCGGTTTCTAAAATTTCAAGCGCGTCTTCTTTCAATTTAGAATCAGCTAACTCGTCAATATTTTTTATAATTGGAAATTCTTTCATAGAAATATATTAACATATATTTAGCGATTATGCGGTGTTTGAAACCTTCGCTTGAAATGTTCTCGACGAACTGCCGAAGGCAGTTCGTCTCTGTGCTCTGTGCGGAATTTTTTAACCGTCTTTGCGAGATTTTCCCGAGTTGAATTTTTCAACGGCTCAACGAGTTGAGCCGTTGAAAAATTCAACTCGGGAAAATCGTGGCAAACCAGCGTCATTTATCCGTCTTCGCGAAATTTGGAGCGAAGCGGAGAAGTGTGGTAAACCAGCATCGTCGTCATTTTCTGGATCGCCACGCATGACACCATTTTTTAGTTTTTTGAAAAACAAAGTTTTTCAAAAAACTAAAAAATGGTGTCATG
>JAHIOZ010000028.1 GCA_018894995.1 Patescibacteria group bacterium
AAGACTGGTAGTCTTGCCAGTGGAGTTTTGGTTGAAAGCAATCTTGTTGACTCAGTTGATAAGATTTCCAAAACCGATGAAGATGGAATTGTTGTTTTTTCGGAACCTATCGGTGTCGCTGATGGTGTTTTGGATAAAATGAGAATTTCTCGGTACGGGAAAATTACCTGGTGGGACAGGACAAGGAATGTTCGATTTTGGGTAATTAACGGAAAAGGAAATAGGGTTAGCTCTGTAACTGAAATTCCGATAAGAATTATTAAAAAAAATAGGGGTGAGAAATGAAAAAATTAGCTGGCTTTGTAACATTTTTAATTTTATTTTTTTTGCTTTTTAATTCAACTTGTTTTTCCGCCGGCTTGCCTTTTTATAAGGCAAAGCCGTTAGAGAGGCAAAATTTGAATGAGGTTTTGAGTAATCTCATTCAGAAGTCTTTGGAACTCGATCCTAATGGGAATAAACCTTTGTTCGATGGGCATATAACCCCAAAAATGTTTTTGGAGGTAATTCAAAAAAATTATCCATCGTCCAAACTGGAGGCGGTTGAAGAATTGCCACAATATCTTCGCAGCCTTGAAAAAAGACCTGCTCCCCAAGATGGTGAACACCGTCTGGTGAGGATTGTAAAAGATAGTAAGGGGGTTCGTTTAGATTCTGTCGGTTGGCAGAGGAAATTTTATTTGGATGAATTTGTTTGGTTTGACATTAATACCGGCGAAGATATTTTGTCCGGATATTGTGCCAATGTGATTGTTCCAGAACCTAAACCGGAGATTCTGCCTGAACTCATACCGCCCATTCCATTTGCTAAACAGTCTGTACAGGGAAAACCCGAGTTTGAGTTTTGCTCTGAATATGTTGCGGAATTGGGAGAAATCCCGATTGCGCCGTTTTCCGTTTGCAGTGCAACAGAGTTTGTTGAATTGCGTTATCCTGGGGAAATGGTGCCGATTGTTTACGGCATTTGCGATGCCAAAGGTCGCCCGGTTTATTCTTCAAAAGTTGAGATAACTTTTGAGGATTATTCTGAGAATGGAGCAAATCTCGTTCAAAAGAATGAGGGAATTAAATTGGTTCGCGGTCAGGGTTGCACTCAGGTTATGATAAAAAGGGGGTTTGATTATAAAACCCTTAAGCCTTTTGATTCGGAAACAACAAACGGCGGGAGAAGTTCCATTATTTTTTCCGCCCAAGGTGTCGATGATGAAACCATTGTTCCTCTTTCGATTCCGTGGGAGGTTGATGTTAAAAACATTCCTCGGGGTGAAGAAATATCTTTAAATGTCAATCAAACGGATGTCGGGGTTATCGCAAATGTTTCTGTTCCGAGCGAAAACTTTGTCACCGGATTTTTTTCTCTTATAAAAAAAGAGGGCAGGCGAGACAGAGTAATCTACCGAACCAATCCTCGTGAAGACGGGAGTTTCAATTTCGGCAAATTGCCGGAAGGGAAATATCTCGTTGCATTTTTTGAGGGTGTCCTTGTTGAGGACAAAATTTATCTTAGAGAAAAAGCAGTGAAGGAAATCGAAGTCAAATGATTTCTTTCGTTTTTAAACAGGAGCGCTTCGGCGCTCCTTTATTTTGTTTACTTGCTTTGACAAAAAATTTGTTTTTATGTAGTGTGGAGATATCAAATATGAACAATTTTACTAAAAAAACAATAATTTTTGGTATTTTGACGGTTTCTTTTTTAGGAAACCCTGATTTTTCCGTTGCTTTTGGCGGTTCAGGGTTATTTGACGGCGGGGCTGCTTTTAGTAGCAGTTTTTTTGGTATTTCCGGTTGGGAAGATTTTAACACTAATATCAGTGTTGGAAATATCAGTAATGTAGCTTCTACTCCGGTTAGCAATGTCAGTAATGTGAGCACCGCTCCTGTTGGCAATGTCAGTAATGTAGCCTCAACGCCTGTCAGTAATGTAAGCAATGTCGCTTCTACTCCAGTCAGCAATGTCAGTAATGTGAGCTCCACTCCGGTTGGTAATGTTAGCAATGTCGCGACAACCGTTGTCACAAAACCACCTGTAAAGCCAACTCCGGAACCTGTCCCCCCCACTACACCGGAAACTCCAACACCGCCTGTTGTTACAGCCCCACTTAGTTGCTCAATGACATTGAGTGCTTCTTCTATAAATGAAAATGAGATAGCTGTTTTGTCTTGGACTTCTAAAAATGTTACTAAAGTGGTTATTGATAATTCAATAGGAAATGTTTCTTTAAAAGGTTCTTTGGAAGTTTCTCCTGATTCCGATACTACATATACGGGAACATTTACCGGTGAAGGTGGAAGTATAAAATGCAAAGTGACTTTGGATGTTGAAGTTTTGCCACCGCCACCAATTCCTAAAGATCCCGCTTGTTTTATGTCAATAAATTCATCACCTATAAATAAAGGTGAAAGTGCTGTTTTGTCTTGGAATTCTGAAAATGTTACCAAGGTTGTTATTGATAATTCAATAGGAAATGTTTCTTTAAACGGTTCTTTGGAAGTTTCTCCTGATTCCGATACTACATATACGGGAACATTTACCGGTGAGGGAGGAAGTATTGTTTGCAAAGCAACCTTAGATGTTGAAGTTTTACCTCCTCCTCCAATTCCTAAAGATCCTACCTGTACAATGTCTGTAAATCCATTGTCAGTTAACCGAGGAGGAAGTGCTGTTTTGTCTTGGGATTCTTCTAATGTTATCAGTGTTTCTTTTGATAATTTATCCGGAAGTTTTGGTGTCTCCGGTTCGGCTTCGGTTGTTCCTAATAATACAACTACTTACATAGGGACATTCGTTGGAGAAAATAAAACCATAAGTTGTCAGGCTACCTTAACTGTTGTTGTTTTGCCTCCTCCACCTCCTTGTACGGTTAATTGCGGAGGTGGCGGTGAATATCCTCCAAATGTTTTTTTGTCGTCTTTTAAGGGTGAAATTCCGAATATAGAATCTTTTATTTACTTAAGCCAAATTCCTTATACCGGAATTCCTGAATTTGTTCTTTTGTTTTTTCGAACCATCTTTTTTGGTGGTCTTTTGACAACTTTTTATAAGTTGAAAAATTAATTTCAAAATTAATTTTTTGGTTGATTTTTTTATCAAATAGTGTAATATGTAGAAACTATGAAATTTGCAATAATAGAAACAGGAGGAAAACAATACAAAGTGTCTGAAGGAGATACCATTAAAATTGAAAAACTTTCCGGTGAAAATAAAGTGGGGGATAAAATCACTTTTGATAAAGTGCTTCTTATTGATGACGGAAAAGAAACAAAGATTGGTTTTCCTTATCTTGCTGGGACAAAAATTTCGGCTGTTTTTGAAGAAGAAGGGAAAGGTAAAAAAATTCATATCATTAAATTTAAATCTAAAAGTAATTACTCAAAAAAGACAGGGCATCGACAAATTTTTAATAAGGTTAAAATTGAGAAGGTTGCTTAAACAATTTATTCAAAAAACCGCTCGGAGGAGCGGTTTTTTTTGATGATTTATATGGAAAATAAAAAACTCGCATCAGTTCAATTTAAAAAATGAACATTATGCGAGTTGTAAACTACTATAGATTTTGCTTTGATGGTACATTGAATCCTCCGTATTAGGCACAAGTATCTTTTTATATAAGGGGATGTTTTAGCTATACAGTTAAAGTTAATTTGAAAGACTAATTTCTGAAAAGTCCATATCGTGAAAGTTTTTTCCACTCTTCATCATCGCGCTTGAACTGTTTTGTTATGGTAGCACCGTTTTTCTCCAGAAGTCTCGAAATTGCATCATTTAACTGCTTTGCAATTTTTTCGGTATTAACAGGATTATCTAATTCGACAACCTGTTCATAGCTAATAACTTCCTCGTAGAAGTCTTTTCCCCAAGGGGTTTCTTCTTCCATAAGACGAATAACTTCTGTCAGAGGGCTTATTCTCACCACATCCTTTTGGTTAGAAAATACCTTTCTGACAGCAGACTCAAGCACCCAACCGTCGTTACCCTTTATGGTTACGGTTAAAAAATTTTTTTCAAAACAAATTTCAATGCTGGTCATCGCTTTCTCCTTATCTCAACTAAGTAATTTAAAACTCGATAGTAGTTGAGGCACAGTCGAGTTTTTATGAAAAGAACACTTTATTTCCTACCTAATATAGTAGCATAGTGTCTAATATATGTCAAGGATTTTATCAGTAACCACTCACACCTACAAACATCAAACTCGTTAAAATCAATAATTAACGATGCTAGTCTGGATCGCCACGAAAATAAAAAGTCAGGTGTCGTTCTCCCTGCGGAGCGAAGCGGAGTGGGAGTGCGACACCTGACTTTTTATTTTCTCGCGAAGACAAAATGCCGAAGGTATTTTGTCGACGGATTTTCCTCCGGAAAATCCGTCTTTGCGAGCATGACACCATTTTTTAGTTTTTTGAAAAACTTTGTTTTTCAAAAAACTAAAAAATGGTGTCATG
>JAHIOZ010000149.1 GCA_018894995.1 Patescibacteria group bacterium
CCGTAGCAACGCGAATATTACCGTGATCACTAATAATTTAAGCGCTGCACTGGAAATTGGTAAGCCTGATTTTGAGCTTATTTTGTTGGGCGGCTCTTTTCAACCCAGGTCGAATTCGGTGGCAGGGCGCTTTGCCAGTGATAATTTATCCCGGATTTACGCAGACAAAACATTCATCGGTGTAGACGGGATTAGTCTAAAATATGGCTGTACAGTTCCATCCAACGCAGAAGCGGAAATCGTTAGTTTAATGCTTGCGCGGACGCGCGGGTCAATCACGGTGGTGACCGATCACAGTAAATGGGGGGTGGTTTCAAACTTTCTGATCGCCACAATTGACGAGATTGATAAGCTCGTCACGGATGAGGAGTTCGATAGATCAGCCATCGAGTCCCTGACGGCTCACAATGTGGATAGTTTGATCGCCGCGGCAGGCACTGAAAAAATCATATAGCTGTTTGCGCGGGTTGTTCGGCTCAATTATTTGGAGGTAGCACAGCACAATGTCCTTCTTTTCAAAGAAAAACCGCAAGAAGTTTACGCGGCTGTTCTTTGCAACCGACTTGCATGGCTCCGAACGAACGTATCGCAAATTCATAAACGCAGGTAAATTCTATGAAGCGGACATTCTTGTGATGGGCGGGGACATAACCGGAAAACTGCTCATCCCTATCATCAAGGAAAAGAACGGCCATTACCGCGCCACATTACAAGGCCGCGTGGAACAAATGGCCACGCAGGAGGAATTGGACGCCTTCACGACGCGAACAGGCACTCTGGGTTTTTATTACAAGATCATGGAAGAAGATCTCAGAATGAAGTATAATGGTTTCAAGTGATCGCTCCCTTATTCGATAGGCGGCAGAGGGCGCAACGGCAGTTTTGGCACTCAATCGGAGGCGGGCAGTCGCTTTGTCGAAAGGATCATGACGGTTGCTGGTACCTTGAAACAGCAAGACCGCAACGTGTTGGATTACTTGACAGAAGCTTGCCAGGCTGCCAACTGGAACCGCCCAGCGCCTTCACTGATTCCAGTAACAAACCCATGAGTACCAGGGCAGCCCCCCCTGAACGATTACGAGATTTTCTGTCACTAGCAGTTTGTCGGAGAGAAGCTATTTTCTAGCGAAGAGCCGCCACATGTTGGTAGTTTCCAGGCGCAATGCCTGTATATGCGGATGAAAATGCACATAATCTGGATTTTCCGACAAACTGCTAGAATACGCTGAGGCATCAACCATGGCAAACCTATCTACACCTTCTGACAAACCCCTCTTTACCCCTGGCCCACTCACTACCAGCCGCATGGTGAAATATGCCATGCTGCGCGACCTGGGTTCGCGAGATTTCGCTTTTATTGAACGGTGCGAGAAATCCGGCAGATACTGCTGGAACTCGGCAACGTCACGGAAAAAGGCTACGAAGCGATCCTGATGCAGGGTAGCGGCACGTTCGGGATCGAGTCCGTGATTGGCTCGGTCACCCCGCCGCAGGGCAAATGGCTTTTCATTATCAACGGCGCGTACGGGCAGCGAATAGCCCGAATCGCAGAAGCGCTCCACATCCCCCATATTGGCTTGCCATTCCCGGAGAACACCCACCCCAGCCTGGATGCCATTGCTCAGGCCCTGGAGGAGACCCCGGACGTCACCCATGTCGGGGTTGTCCATTGCGAGACCACCACCGGCCTCGTCAATCCAATACAGGAAATCGGCGTGCGGGTGAAACAGCACGACAAAGTTTTCTTCGTGGACGCCATGAGCAGTTTTGGCGCCATCCCGGTTGACCTGGCGGCATGGGGCGTTGATTATCTTGTTTCGTCCGCAAACAAATGTATCGAGGGTGTGCCGGGGTTCAGTTTTGTATTGGCCCGACGAGAAGATTTGCTGCGAACGGAGGGCTGGGCGCGCAGCTTGAGCCTCGACCTGTTCGCGCAGTGGCAGGGATTGGAACAGAACGGTCAATTTCGCTTCACGCCGCCCACCCACACGATGCTGGCTTTTGCGCAGGCGCTGCAAGAATTGCAGGCCGAGGGCAGCGTCTCGGGTCGCGCGGCACGCTACCGGAAGAATTACGAAACGCTGATCGCCGGAATGCGGGCGATGGGCTTCCGGGAATATCTCCGGCCCGAAGATCAGAGTTACATCATCACATCATTTCTCTATCCTGCGCATCCCAGCTTTGATTTCAACGATTTCTATACCCGATTAAACGCGCACGGCTTCGTCATCTATCCGGGCAAAGTAAGCAACGCCGATTGCTTTCGCATCGGTTGCATTGGCAGACTCTTTCCGTCGGATATGCGCGCACTACTCGCCGCCATTCGTGAGACGAAGGAAGAGATGGGGTTTTAGTTTTCAGCCGCGAATTACGCGAATTTCGCGATTGAGGCAATTTCGCGAAATTCGCGTAATTCGCGGCAAGGATTTTCAAGGAGAATCGAAATGGAATTCTATTACCAACGTTCGTACCGCGGCCCGCTGAAGGCCGTTTTGCTCGACTGGGCAGGGACGACGATGGATTACGGCTGTTACGCGCCCGCCGTCGTCTTCATCGAAGTGTACAAACGCCAAGGCGTGCCGATCTCCATTGACGAGGCGCGGGCGCCGATGGGGGCGCACAAAAAAGTGCACATCCGCAAGATTTCGCAAGCCGCTTCAGTTTCGCAACGCTGGCAAGAAGCGCACGGCCGCAAGCCAAACGAAGACGACGTGGAAGCCATGTTTCAGGAATTCATTCCGCTGCAATTGAACTGCCTCGCGGACTACGCCGATCTGATCCCCGGCACGCTGGAAGCCGTCGCCGATTTTCGCAAACGTGGATTGAAGATCGGTTCTACCACCGGCTACATCGGCGACATGATGAAACTATTGTTGAGCGAAGCGAAGAAACGCGGTTACGAACCGGACTCAACCGTGTGCGCTACCGACGTGCCAGCCGGGCGGCCCGAGCCGTGGATGTGTTTGCAGAACGCGATGAATTTGGGCGTGTATCCTATGGAAGCCCTGGTCAAAGTAGACGACACCCTACCCGGAATCGAAGAAGGGTTGAACGCCGGGATGTGGACGATTGGTGTGGCAAAGACCGGCAACGAGTTGGGCCTGAGTGAGCAGGAAGCCAATATGCTTGCCCCGGACGAGATGGCGGCCCGCCTGGAAAAAGCCTACGCCCGCATGTATGCCGCCGGCGCAAATTTTGTCGTGGACGGTTTGGGAGACGTGCCGCCCATCATTGCACAGATCAACCAACTGCTTGCACAGGGAGCGCGTCCGTAAATTTGACGAAACGAAGCAACCCCCAGATATGGCAAGAGATTGCTTCGCTGTGCTACTAAGAAACTAACCAACAGCGGCTTCTAAGCGGAAACCCAAAGAAGTGGCTCTCCGTTGTAAAGAACGAATGACTTTGTCGCGATGCTGTGTTTCATAATAATCGGATGCCAGAGGACGATAATTGTCCAGTCGTTTTTGCAGTAGACTCATCTATATATCCGGTTTGTGTTTATCGATAGCATTATGGACTAGCTGAAGTTTTTTTTCCGGGAGTGGTTGGGGTTGGTACTTCTCAAATATTTGTTTGGCCTTGAAATTTAAAACATCCCGCAAATCCTTACCCCCATCTTGGCTCCAACGCCCGTAGTTTCTCCTATCTAGGAAACGCGGATACCAGAAATTGTTATAATTAATACGAGTATGTTTTTCATTTAAGAAAGAACCCCCTGGTCCGACATTGTTCATGACATCTAACGGAACAGTGTCACTATTGAATATTAATTGTTTAAGAATATGTTTAAGCATGCCGATTATCTCGTCTGCAAATAAAACGGACTCAAACGATGAGGTAAGACCAGATTCCAGATATCCACAATCGTGTATGATATTACAGCCATTTAAGGTAGCATTATACAAGGAGATGGCATACTCCAACCCTGCCTGAGCATCTAAGATCTTTGAATCGGTTGCTCCAGCTATGCAGAAAAATGGAAGGCCATAGTAATGAGCCATATCAGCGAGGGCCCCATTCAAAATATATAATTCTGGAGCCCCATAGCTGAAAATCATAGTCCTCATATCCATAACAGTTGCGTCACCGCCAAAGATGAACTTTGCACCAGGTTTCTTATTCTGGAAGATGACTAGCCCCGAAAGGCATTCTGCCACAGCCTGTACCAATGTTCCCTCGATGGTTGCAGGCCCAGTCGCTCCCATCATTGGGCTACCTATATAGATAAAGGGAATTCCGTATTCACAGCAGACCAATCCCTTACTTACACCCATTTCAGTATGAATCATAGGGGACATAGGTTCAGTGTAGAGGATTATAGAAGGTTTTTCTTTGATTTCATCAAAACCACCTCTTGAGGCAGCTGCCATTTCAATCATCGTCAGCATATCATTTCTTCCATGACCTGTAACGATAGCAGGTTTCTTTGTGTTGAATAGCATGGCTTCATATCCATGAACAAAGTCACCCCCCGGAGGAGCATCTTGGGCAATTCCAAAGGACATCACGAAGTCTATATTTGGAAGCGCATCACAAAATTGGGCCAGCTTACCTATATCGTCTTTCGTGCTTTGCCTTCGTTTACCCGAGTATAAATCGATTGTATTCGGACAATCCGATCCTGTCCCATAATAGCAATGATCTGTTTCTATAGTCATTGCCAGATTTCCATCTCGGTTATAAACCTGAAACTGTTTGGGAGCTGATTCGATTGATTCAATCACCAGCTTCCGGGGGATTTTAACTCTCGTAGGCAATCGAACATCACAACCAGCATGGCCAAGAATATCCAACGCTTCTTCACATAGAACTTTGCAACCGACAACCTCAAGTAATTGCAGAGCATACTCATGAACATGATTTTTTTGTTCCAATGAGAGAATGCGATTCATCATACCTTGACGTTGAGATATATCCATATTACACATCCTTCGTATTATTTAATCGACTTTTCCAGTACGGTTCTTGGGGGATCGCCATTGTGAAGGGGTAATTTGTGGGTGTTGCAGGTTTCTCCAGCTCAACACCCACTAATCTTTTCCTCTATCACGGGAATTCCTTAAGACCCTTTAATACATTACATAGTCGAAGCTATGTAGTGTACCCCGAATCTTGGACACGAGGGAAAAACAAGATAATTTGATTAGGCAATCATGTCAACATTCGCCTCCTATGTCACCATTGCACTTTTGACACCTTTCTGAGGAAAGTAAAGTCAAAGAGTACGGCCTATATCACCTATGGGATTTTGAGGTTACTATCCGGTCTAGATCCTTAAACGCTCTAGGAGGCCACTGAAAAATCCCCTTCCCGAAAAGCGGCTCTGGGTCAACGTCCCACTCCGCCACTGAAATTGGCATGATTTTGGGACGACGCCAGCAGAATAGCCACTTTTTGACCAAGTTTGCCCCACTTTCGGGACAGGTCAATTTCAAAAGGGAACTTTTTCAGTGCTCTCCTAGCAGTTTGTCGGAGAGGAGCGTGAAGAAGGTTAGACACAGGTGGTAAACTTCAGGCATGGCTAGAAAATTCAGGACTCCCGACTACGAATCGACACTCAACCAAACCATCAGCCTGCGGGAAGCGTTGCCAGCGAACCATCTGTCATCTGGCGCTCTTTGTGATTATGGCGATATCACAACTGGACTTGAGCGGCATTTATGCTCGCTATGCCCTGGTGGGTGGCGAAGCCATAGCGCCGGAAATCCTGTTGGGTTTGCTGTTCTATGGTTATGCCACTGGTGTGTTCCCTGGCCTGGCCCGCCAGGGCAGGCAGTTCTCGCAAAATTGAGAAGGCTACCTACGAGAGCATTCCCTTTCGCTTCATTGCTGGTGGTCTGCATCCTGACCATGATACGATCGCCAACTTTCGCAAGACCTTCTTGGCGGAGATCAAAGAGTTGTTCGTTCAGATTCTGCTGCTGGCGAAGGTGGCCGGGGTCTTGAACCTGGGCAATATCAGCGTAGATGGCAGCAAGATTCATGCAGATGCTTCGAAGAGCAAGGCGGTCAGCTACAAACGGCTGGTTGAATTGGAAACCCAACTGCGCCAGGAAGTGCACGAATTACTCGAACTCGGTGAACAAGCCGATCAAGGGGCGCTGCGGCTTCCCGAAGGGCTGGTGGTTGAAGATGAAATTGCCATCCGCAAGGAATGGCTGCCTCGCGTTGATAAGTTCATTATAACTGAAAAGACTAAAACTTGCAAATTTCTACAAAATCATGTATAATATGTTCACAGATCAAACAAAACCCGTCATAATTATTCGTGCC
>JAHIOZ010000029.1 GCA_018894995.1 Patescibacteria group bacterium
CTTAAGTTCTATATCGGTATCTCTGAATAGCCCACTTTTAACCGCCATCACCCTTAAAATGTAATTCATTGTTGTACAATGTAAATAACCGGTTTTTTTGAAGATTTTATTGAAATTGTTATTAAAAACATCAAAAAACCTGGTAAAAAACCCTATTCTGCTTCCTCCCCATTTTTTTACAATATAAAAAAATGATTTTCTTAAAAATTCATCTTTATTTCCACAAACAGAAAATTCAATAATTTTATCCATTAACTCCATGGGAATTTCGTTTGGAATGGATTGTTTTTTAAATAAACTTAAAATCACAATTAAATAATAACCCAAAACAATCACCAAAACCACCTAAAATAGGGGATAAAGGTTTCCCGTGTAACATTTGTTAACCCTCAGTATGTTTCATATGAAACATATTATTAAAAATACTGTTGAAAAAGGAGCCAAAAAACCTAAAAAAACAGAATGTCCTTTATATAACCTTATTTTAAGCCATATTTTGTTGAAACGACCTGTTTTAAGGACGGTTTTATTGGGTTTTTAAAGGTCAAGTTGTTCACCTTATACACAAAGTTATCCCCAGTTTTGGACATTTTTGCCTTTATTTTCCCCAGTTTTTTATAATTTCTAAAGGACATTTTTGAAAGAATTTTTTCTAAAGGACATTTATTGCTAACCAAAAGATTTGTTTTTTCTAAAGGACATTTAATTCTTGTTGAATATCTAAAGGACAAAACGAAGTGTGCGACAAGAACTTTTTTGTTTTTTATTTACTACAAAAACAAAGTTAAAGGAGTGTGGTGAAAGAATCGTCCCGCGGTTACTAATTATTTTTTTCGTGCTTTGCACAATAAACAAAAAGAGAATCGGTGTCAAGTTTCTAAACAAAATTTTCGCCCTTCGTGACTCAATTTCGTTAAGAACTTTCTACCCGGACTCGGCGACAAGCCTAAATTTTTTACGAAAAATTTATCTTGTGTACCGCCTCCGTCTTTCGATTCTCCCCACCCGCTACAAAAATAAACAAAAACAGAGCTGTTCGCTCTGTTTTTGTGTTTTTGTGCGGGTGGGGAGAATCGAACTCCCGTCCTCTGCTTGGAAGGCAGATATTCTACCACTAAACCACACCCGCAATATTTAATTTTAAATCCCCCGTGGGGAGAATCGGCGATAGTCTAACTTGCCGTCCTCTGCTTGGAAGGCAGATATTCTACCACTAAACCACACCCGCGATTATTCAGTTTTTAGTTTTTAGTTAAAAGTTTTTAGATAACAGAAAGCCAGAGGCTTTCCTTTAGCAAATTTTAGCGGAGCTAAAATTAATCATTTCTAAAAACTAAAGACTATTAACTAAAAACTACCGCAAGTATAAATCATTTTGTGTATTTTTTCAAACACCTATGTTATAATTTCATAAAATATTCACTCTGTTTGGCGTTGTAATTTTTTTAATCGTTCAAGGGGTCAGTGTTTGCAATAGGTCGTATTTTTAATAAAAAATAAAAAACAAACAAAACAAATGAACGAGGAAAGAAAAATGTTTAAAGGTAATTGGAAATGTGTAGGTTGTGGAACAACAATTTCAGAATTACCTTTTGAACCAAGAGACACTTCGAACTTAATGTGTAGAGATTGTCACCGAACCAAGAACCCAAGAAGAGACGATTCACAAAGAAGAGAGAAGAGAATGTTTGAAGGAAAATGGAATTGCGCAGATTGTGGTGGAGAAATAACTCAACTACCATTTGAGCCAAGAGATACTTCAAATCTAAAATGTAGAAATTGTTTCAGAAACAACTAATACAAAACAAAAATCCACCTTCGGGTGGATTTTTGTTTTTATACCATTTTCCAAAAACTAGGCCTCTTTATTCTTCATAATTTCAGCCGAGACGAGAAGAAAATTTTAAAGAATATCGAGATATTTTGAAAAATTTTCTTAAAGTCGCAGGCAAAATTTTGGAGAAGAAAGGTGATTAGTTTTGAATATGGTATTAGCTTGATACTTAACACTTAATACACTATACTTTCTTTATGTTCCTATGGTGAAATGGATATCACAACGGTCTTCGGAACCGTCGTTGGGGGTTCGAGTCCCTCTAGGAACACAAAAATAATGGAAAAAATACGCCAGTATTTTTGTAATGTATTTTTGTAATTCCTAGAGGGATTCGAACGACGGAGGCGGTATACAAGATAAATTTTTCGCAAAAATTTAGGCTTGTCGCCGAGTCGGGGTCGCGAGCACTTAGGCTTTTGGAGTCCGTAGTGGTAACGGAGGACGAACAAAAGACTTAGTGACTTGTGACCGAGTCCCTCTAGGAACACAAAAATAATGGAAAAAATACGCCAGTATTTTTGTAATGTATTTTTGTAATTCCTAGAGGGACTCGAAACGAACGAAGTATATTTTTTCGTAACGAAGTGAAGAAAAAATCTGAGTGAGCGGGGTAGCGAGTTCTTAATGAAAATAAGCCGTAGTGAAACGAAGGCTAAATTTTCATTTAGAACTGGCACCGAGTCCTTCTAAAAAATAAACTACCCCGGCCTGAAGGCACGGGGTATTTTTTGAATAAAAAATTGAATTAAGTGAAAATTAGTTCTGTCTGGTATTAAGTTTGCTAAAGTTCAGAACAATTGTCTTTGGTGGACAACAACCTGTATATATCCTCGTCCGTCAATTGTTTAGGAAAATTCATCGTTGATGTGTAAGAATTAACTCCAACCATGATCTTTTTCTTCTTAGATTTTTTTTCTTCCTGTATCGTTTGTTCTTTTTCTTGTTTTTCCACAATAAACCTCTCTTTTTTTTGAGTTTTTTAATTTTCTTTCAATAAAATTTTTTAATATCCTAGATTATATATAATGAATTACTTTTCTATTTTAACTATACCATTATATCTTTAAATATCAATCTTTTTGGCCAAATTTTTTAAAATAAATTTAACAAAATTTTCATTAAGAACTGGCGCCGAGTCCCTCTAAGAAACAAAAGCGAAGAAAAAATTTAGTGATTTGGAGGTCGATCCTTCTAGAAAACTAAACTCAATAAAAAAAACGGTTTATGGTAAAACCTAAACCGTTTTTAAAAATCAATCCAAAACAATTCTTTTTGAATCGTGAAAAGATTTTATTCTTTTGATTTTAAACGACAAAAAAATATCATCAACTTTTTTACCCAAATCTTCACTAAAATCAAATAAATCTTTTTTTGTAAAAGAAACATTTTTCCTTGTGTTTCTTTTAACTTTTTTCCAAGAAATCATATCTCCCAACCCTCCTTAAGTTAGTACAAAATTTTATCAAACAAGATCTAGTATAAAATTAACATAAAAAATGCAATAAAACAAAAAATCCTATATAATTTAGCCAATGAAATTCAAAATACCGAAAGAAGTTTCACAAATAACCGAGACCTTGCAAAATGCAGGTTTTGAAGCCTATTTGGTGGGGGGTTGTGTGCGAGATTTAATTTTAAAAAGAGAACCGAAAGATTGGGATGTCACCACAAACGCAAAACCGGAAGAAATCCAAAATCTTTTTGAACATACTTATTATGAAAACACCTTCGGAACTGTTGGTGTTGTTAGTGATGATGTCGAAAATCCGGCTTTAAAAAACATCGAGGTAACCCCTTATCGTTTGGAGGCAAAATATTCTGACAACCGCCGTCCCGATGCTGTTTTTTTCAGCGACAAATTGAAAGATGATTTAAAAAGACGCGATTTTACGATGAATGCGATTGCTTTTGACCCATCAAAAAACAATGTAGTCGATTTATATGGAGGACAAGAAGACATAAAAAATAAAATCATCCGCACCGTTGGAAATCCCGAAGAAAGATTTATGGAAGATGGACTAAGAGTATTGCGAGCGGTTCGTTTTAAAGCAGAACTTGATTTTTCAATTGAAGAAAAAACCAAACAAGCCATTTTAAACACGGGGCATATTCTCAAAGATATTTCAAACGAAAGAATCAAAGATGAATTTGTAAAAATCATAATGTCGAGATATCCGATGAAAGCAATTGAAATGACACACGAACTGAATATTCTTCAATATATTATTCCCGA
>JAHIOZ010000030.1 GCA_018894995.1 Patescibacteria group bacterium
ATTCAAAAAAAACGCAAGTAAAATTTTATGTCACAAAATTCACGGTCGTGAATTTTGCGGTATAAAATTTTACTTGCGTTTTTTTTCGCAATTTTCAAGTAATAATTTCCAATTTTCATTGAATTTTTAACAAATGTCGCGGATTTAAATAAACCCAAATTTGGGTTTATTTATTTTGGAACTTCTGAATTGTAACAAGCAAAGGTGAAGCCAAGAAAATAGACGAGTAAGTCCCCACAATCAAACCGATTGAAAGCACCAAAGCAAAATGTTTTGTTGTGTCTCCTCCAAAGAAAAACAGGAGTATCAAAACAATTAAAATGGTTAAAGATGTATTGATTGAACGGGCAAATGTTTGGTTCAAACTCCTCCCTACAGTTTCATCAAAACTTTCATCTTTTGAATCTTTCAAATTTTCTCTTATCCTGTCAAACACAACGATTGTGTCATTAACCGAAAGTCCCAAAATCGCCAACAAAGCGGTCACAAAAAGAATGTCAATTTGATAATCAATATAGATACTGCCAAGAAGAACAAAAACTCCGGTTGGAATTATAACATCGTGAACAAGTGCCAAAACAGCAAC
Organism: Patescibacteria group bacterium; assembly: GCA_018894995.1. Lineage (GTDB taxonomy): Bacteria > Patescibacteriota > Minisyncoccia > Phycocordibacterales > UBA12079 > UBA12079. The sequence goes on from JAHIOZ010000030.1 coordinate 587, forward strand.
AACTCCATATTTCCAAGAAGAAACAGATTCTTTCCCCAATTCAGAAACTTTTCGAAAAGCAAAAGCAATGAAAAGAATGATAGCTAATACAACAATTAAAATGGCCCAGCCGGCTTTACTTTTTAATTCTTCTCCAATAACAGGCCCTATTGAATTAAATCTTTTTTCCTCTAATTGATTTTCTCCATTATTTGACAAGGCATTCATCACACTCAACCGCTCGTCCTCTGTTAAATCTTTCGTTCTCAAAATAACTCCGTTTTCTCCGGCTTTTTGAATTGTATAATTTCCCAAATCCAATTTATCTAAATTTGTTTTTAATAAATCCAAATCAATTATTGATTCAGGGTAAGCCACTTCTGTGATAGCCCCTCCTGTAAAATCAATACTGAAATTAATTCCAAAAAAAGCGATAGCCAGAATTGAAGCTCCAACCAATAAACCCGAAATTGTGTAAAATATTTTTCTGTATTTGATAACGAACATGGTAAAAATGTAAAATTAAAATCTCAAAATGCAAAATGACAATTTAAAATTAAAAATTTTGAAAGTTAAATAATAAATTTGATGCTTTATATACTATATTAAAACATCATCTCGGGCAAGAAAATTTCTATGTAGCGACGAATTTTGGCTCTGCCAAAATTCGTTGTATTTCTGCGTTTTTCTGCGTTAAGTCTGCGTGAGTCCGCGATAAATTAAATTTTAAAAAAATTAATTTATACCGCAACTGAACAAAAACTTTGAAATTTTTCCGTCTTCTTTTGGAGCAACCGCTAAAAGTAAAGTTCTTGTCACTGTCAAAGCTGTAAACATACTTACCATAACTCCAATACCGAAAGTCAAAGCAAATCCTTGCACCAATGAGGTGCCAAACCAAAATAAAATTATGGCGGTAATTATACTTGAAATATTTCCGTCACGAATTGAAAGCCAAGCTCTCGCAAAACCCTCTTTAATGGCCGAGTGAGTATCCAATCCGTTTTTTAACTCTTCCTTTATTCTTTCAAATACCAAAACATTCGCATCCACCGCCATACCGATAGAAAGAATGAAACCGGCGATACCAGCTGATGTTAATGTAACTGGAATTAATTTAAACAAAGCCAACATCATCACGACATAAGAAGATAGGGCAATGACCGATAACAACCCCGGCAATCGATACCAAAAAAACAAAAACAAAGCGGTTGCAATCAATCCGTAAATCCCCGCTGTAATGCCTTTGTTAAATACATCTTCTCCCAATGAAGCTCCAATTGATTGAGTTGAAATCAATTCAATGGAAACCGGCAATGCTCCATAATTTAAATTTCTTACCAACTGTTTTGCGGCTTCAGGAGTAAAGCCCCCTGAAATCTCGGCGCTTCCGTCTCTGATTTCCTCTCTGACAACAGGATTTGTTATTGGAGCTCCATCAAGATAAATGGCAATTGTTTTGTTTATATTTTCTTTTGTCAATTCGGCAAACATCTCTTTTCCCTCTTTATTAAAAGTTAAAAGAACAATCGGCTCGCCCGTAGTCGGATTAAATTGAAGTTGTGATTTTTCCAAATAACGACCAGTCAAACCTGTGTCTATGTAAGGATCCATCAAAGCCAATCCGCTCGGAGTTACCTCTTCCCCCGCATTGATTGCCTCAAGCGCTTTTTGCTGAGCTTCTATAATATCTTGAGTTTCTGACCCCGGTCTTTCTTTTTTAAATTCCAACAAAGGAGTTTGCCCAATCATTGTGATTGCTTGATTGATATCGCTTACCCCCGGAAGTTCAACGATAAGTCTCTGGTCTTCCCCTGATTTCTCCAATTGAACCAATGGCTCAGAAACACCAAAAAGATTTGTTCTTCTTTCTATAACATCTCTTAATCCATTCATTGATTCCTCAATATCGGCATTTCCCAACTTAGAAATGTCAGCTTGATAAATAAGCTGAGTTCCTCCGGCTAAGTCTAATCCCAATTTAAAAGGAAATTTTGATACCGGATTTGTTTGAGTATTGTAATTAAAATACCCAATCAAAATAGTAATTATAATAAGTGTTATCGCAAATATTCTTGTTTTCATATTTTTCTTATAGTGGGTAAAATATTAAATTTAATGCATTTATATTATATCAAATAGAAAAAATATGCAATTTTTAACTTGAAATAAGTAGCCAAGTCCACAGAGACGGATTTTGCGGAGCAAAATCCGTTGTGACAAAAGCTCTGCTTTTTGTCTTCGCGAACTTCGGAGTGGAACGGAGAAGTGTGGCGATCCAGTGTCGGTTTTTTATATTGAGATAAATTGAGATAACTGGACTGTCGCGTCATTCGGCAAATTGTTTTTATTATTTTTTAATTTAACTCGCGGATTTTATTCATCACTTCTTCTGTATTTTTTTTAAAATCTTCAATACTTACTTCTTTTGGATAAATTGGTTTTCCAAAAACAACTTTTAATTTTGTTCTTCCCAGTTTATCTTTTTTAGCTAACGGTTTGTATAATCCTTCTATTTTCACAGGGACAATCGGGGAGTCTGTTTTTTGAGACAAAAAACAGACTCCCGATTTCCCTTCTCCGATGCTCCCATCTTTTGTTTTGTGTCCTTCTGGAAAAATGCAAACACTTCTACCATTATTTAAAATATTAATATGGTGTTTTAAAGCTAAATCATAATTTTTTAAACCTGTGTAAGCATTATATGCTCCCCAAGAATTAAAAAAACGACCGCCGTAAATACGCTGTCGCCACCCGCTGTTTTCATAAAACTTTTGCTCTCTTGAAACATAAAACATAGGCATTAAATGTGACAAAAAAGGCAACGAAGCGGGAATCATTACCGGATCTAATTCACTTGAATGATTAACCGCAAAAATAATTCCTCCCTGTCTATTAGTCTTTAATGAATCAAATTTTTGCTCGTTCATTTTTAACTTTTTACATTTCAGCTCTTTTAAATTTTCTAAACCGTCTACTGAATAACAATAGATTACATTTAAAATAATTCTGGTCGGTATCCAGATAAAAGTTTGCAATATCAGTGGCGGTATATAATAAAATTTTTTCATATTTTATATTCAGAATTAAAGCGATGGACTGCCCTGCGGATTTCGGGTGGTTTTTTCTGAACGCCCCACCCTCTAA
>JAHIOZ010000031.1 GCA_018894995.1 Patescibacteria group bacterium
CGCAATTTAGAAAATGCCATCTCGAAACAATCATTCGTGATTTGGGAAGCTGGAGGTTGAAAAAAAAATTACCCCCGCCATATGGAGAATCAATCTCCGCTAGTCATTAATAATGTGGAAATTTATGTAAATCTCTTGCCGTGCAAACGACAAGGGATTTTTTGTTTTCATTTTTTAATACTTGATACTTATTACTTACTACTTTATACTTATTGTTATGCATCAATCAAAACTATTCACAAAAACACGAAAAGAAGCGCCAAAGGACGAGGTGTCAAAAAATGCTCAGCTTTTAATTCGCGCCGGTTTTATCAATAAAGAAATGGCGGGGGTTTATTCTTTTTTGCCATTGGGGTTAAAAGTTTTAAATAATATAAATAATATTATTAGGGAAGAAATGAATGCCATTGGCGGACAGGAATTATTTTTGACTGCTCTTCAGGATAAAAAAGTTTGGGAAAAAACAAACCGATGGAGTGATGAAGTGGTTGATAATTGGTTTAAAACAAAACTTAAAAATGATACTGAGTTAGGACTTGGTTTTACCCACGAAGAACCTTTAACAAATTTAATGAAGGATCATATTAAATCATTTAGAGATTTACCGATGTATCCGTATCAAATACAAACAAAATTTAGAAATGAGGCGAGAGCTAAAAGTGGAATTATGAGGGGAAGAGAATTTTTGATGAAAGATTTGTATTCGTTTTCCAAAGACGAAAATGAACATAATGAATTTTATGAAAAAGCAAAACAGGCTTACAAAAATATTTTTAGCAGATTAGGGTTGGGTGACAAAACTTTTTTGACTTTTGCTTCGGGAGGAACTTTCTCAAAATATTCTCACGAATTTCAAACTTTATCGGAAGCCGGTGAAGACATAATTTATATTTGCGACAAATGTTCCGTGGCGGTTAATGATGAAATCATCGGTGAACAAAATTCTTGTCCTGAGTGTGGAAACATTGAATTAAGAAAAGAAAAATCAATTGAAGTGGGAAATATTTTTAGTCTTGGAACAAAATTTTCAGATGCTTTTGAATTGAATTATAATGATGAAAAAGGTGAAGAAAAGCGTGTAATTATGGGTTCTTATGGAATTGGCCCAGGACGAGCAATGGGAACTGTGGTTGAGGTTTTGTCTGACGAAAAAGGAATTGTTTGGCCGGAGTCAATCGCGCCGTTTAAAGTGCATTTGTTAAGTCTCGGAAAAAACGAAGATGCGCAAAAAATTTATAATCAATTGACCGAAAATGGAATTGAAGTTTTGTTTGATGATAGAGATAAAAAAGCGGGAGAAAAATTTGCCGATTTTGATTTGATTGGAATTCCTTATCGAGTTGTGATAAGTGAGAAATCTCTCCAAGCCGGCGGAGTGGAATTCAAAAAAAGAAATTCAGAAGACAGTGAAATAATTTCTGTTGAAGATTTGGTTTCAAAGATAAAATTTTAGACGAACCGCCGAAGGCAGTTCATCTAGAATATTAAATAGCAAAAAATAAAAATATGAATGTGCATTTAACCGCGACCGCGGTTAAATGCACATTTTTTAAATAAAAAAAAGTAAACAATCTTTTTTACGAATTTAAAATTTTAAAGAAAATAATACCAAAATTTTTACGATCGTAAAAATTTTGGTATTATTTTTTAAAATTTATTTTTTGATAAAAATTATTTAAATTACATTTTGTTTGAAAAACGATATTAGGAAAGGTGTACGGGTAAATCTTAAAATTTTTGACTTACTCCGTTAATAGTTTTGTTATTTGACTACTATTTGTATTTTTATTTTTTTTAGGTAAGATTATGTTAAATAGTATTATATAATATGAAATTTCTACAAAAAACAACAACAAAAATGAAGAAAAAATTTGACGGTTGGCTTTCTAATGATATTGGCATTGATTTGGGCACCGCAAATACTTTGGTTTACCTTCGGGGTAAAGGAATAGTTTTAGAAGAACCTTCAGTTGTTGCAATTAATCAAAAAACCGGTCGCGTTGTTGCTGTTGGAACTCAAGCAAAATTAATGATTGGAAGAACCCCTTCTCACATTTTAGCGATAAAACCACTGGTGGACGGTGTCATTTCTGATTTTGAAGTAACGGAGGAAATGATTTCTTATTTGATAAACAAGGCACAAAAAAATTCAAATAAAATTATGGGCCCCAGAGTTTTGGTTGGGGTTCCCTCGGGAATTACGAATGTTGAAACCCGTGCTGTTAGAGATGCCGCTAAAAATGCCGGTGCAAGAGAAGTCCATATTATTGAAGAGCCGGTTGCTGCAGCCATCGGTCACCGACTTCCCATTTTAGATCCTATCGGAAGTGTGATTGTTGATATTGGAGGAGGAACTTCCGATATTGCGGTAATTTCTTTGGGAGGGGTGGTAAATTCAAAAAATTTAAGAATAGCCGGAGATAAATTCAATCAGGATATTATTTCTTATATGAGAGATGAATATAAGATGTTGATTGGAGAAAAAACCGCAGAAAGATTAAAGTTGGCTATCGGGGGTGTGATTTCTTTTGAAGGAGACTGCGATGAATACTTGGCGAGAGGAAGAGACTTAATTACAGGGTTGCCAAAAGAAATTTTAGTAACCAATGATGATATTCGTAAGGCAATGAGTCAATCAATTGATACTATTCTTGATGCCGTTAAAGAAGTGTTGGAAACAACGCCTCCTGAAATTCTTGCCGATGTTATCCACAGAGGAATATTTTTGGCCGGCGGGGGAGCTTTGATAAAAGGTTTTGACCAATTGTTAAGTGACTTTGTGGAAGTTCCGGTTTTTATTGTAGATGACCCGTTAACTGCCGTTGCTCGAGGGACAGGAACAGTCTTGGAAAATTTTGATAATTTTAGAGAAATATTAATACAAAATGATGATGAACTACCACTCAAGGGATAATAAAAAAAGAAATAATAATAAAAGAGTATTTTTTATAATTTTATTGTTGGTAATAATATTTTTTTATTCAGAAGTAACCTCAGTTGTCGGTGGTTTTTTTAGAATATTGGTGTCTCCAATTTGGATATCTGAAAAATATATTGATGAGAACACAATAAATCCTCTTGGCTATTTTGCATCCAAAAAAAATCTTTTGGTTGCAAACGAGATGATGAAAGATGATTTGGAAACTACTAAAGCTTTGGTCTCGGACAGAAAAATTTTAGTAAAAGAAAATTATGAATTGAAAGATATCCTTGGCCGTGTTGATGAAAATCAAGATATGATTTTGACGGCAATTCTTTCAAAACCGAATTTCTCCCTCTATGATTCTTTTATTGTTGATGCGGGAGAAAATGACGGAATTAAAAAAGGGTTCAGAGTTTTTGCTTTTGGTAATATTTTGATTGGTGAAGTTGACAGTGTAAATAAAAAAACTTCCGTCGTTAAATTATATTCTTCTTTTGATGAGCAACTTCAGGTTGAAATAGGGCTTTATAATGTAAATGCAGTTGCTACCGGAAGAGGGGGAGGAAATTTTGAAGTCAGGTTGCCTCGTGATGCTGATATAGAGATTGGTGATTTTGTTTCAGTTGCCGGAGGCAGTCCTGTTGTTGTTGGTTTTGTTGAGGAAATAATTTCAACTCCGATTGACTCATTTAAAACTGTTTTGTTCAGGAGTTCAATAAATTTGTTTGAATTAAAATGGGTACAGATATTAAGACAAGAATAATATTGGATATTTTTATATTATTTAGCATCGCTGTTTTTCCGTGGTGGTTTTCTTTGATTTTAATTATTGTTGGAATTTTTAAATTTAATGATTTTTATGAAGCTTTTGTTTTTGGGATAATAATGGATTCGTTTTTTGGTGTGCAAAGGAAATTTTTTATGAATTTTGAATGCATTTCTTTTTTGTTTGTATTGATTTCGTTTTTTTTCGTTACCCAGATTAAAAAAAGGTTGAGAATTTATTAATTTGTTTTATTTGGTCAGCGAAAAGTTTTTGAGGGTTTGTCTTTGCGAGCGATTTTTGGGCGGAATTTTTTGATGAGCAAAGCTCATCAAAAAATTTCGCCCAAAAATCGCGCGGCAATCCAGATAATTATAATTCTTAAATAACAAATGTTTAATTTTTTTTATAAAAATAAATATCGCGGTCGTGGGGGAGAAATTGACCCTGATGAAATTTTTTTGGACTCAAGCAATCTTCCCAATTTTGATACTCAACAATTTGAAGGAAGAATAGAAAAACCCATCAGTAAAAAAACAATTTTTTCTTTGGGCAGTTTTTTTGTTTTGGTTTTGATTGTTTTTTCATTTAAGCTTTATTCACTCCAAATTGTAAACGGTGAATATTATTCAGAAAGAGGAGACAACAACCGTTTGAAACACTCAATTATTTTTTCTGAAAGGGGAATTATTTACGATAGAAATGGAGTTGAGCTAGCTTGGAATTCTGTAAATGAAGAAGGAGAAATTTTTGGTAAAAGAAATTATATTGATAAATTCGGCTTATACCAGTTGTTGGGATATGTGGGATATCCGCTAAAAGATAATTCAGGAAATTATTATCAAACAGAAATCGTTGGTAAAGGAGGAATTGAAAAAATTAATGACGACGAATTAAGAGGGGAAAATGGTTTAAAAATAATTGAAGTAGATGCTTTAAATGAGGTAAAATCGGAATCAACTATCAAAACCCCTGAAAATGGTAAAAATATTTATTTAACGATAGATTCAGATTTACAAAATATTTTTTATAAAACAATGGATAGTTTAGCAAAAGATGTTGGTTTTCACGGAGGGGCGGGAGTTGTGATGGATATTACTAACGGGGAAATTTTGTCGTTGGTGAGTTACCCGGAATTTGATTCAAATGTTTTGTCTAACAGTGATGACAGAAAAATAATTTCGTCTTACATTCAAGACGAAAGAAAACCTTTTTTGAGCAGAGTGACAAACGGACTTTATACTCCAGGGTCAATTGTTAAACCTTTTGTGGCATTAGGGGGTTTGAATGAGGGAATTATTAACCCGACTAAAAAAATATTAAGTACGGGGTCCATTTCAATTCCTAATCCCTATTATCCGGAATTAAAATCTGTTTTTAAAGATTGGAAAGCTCACGGTTGGGTGGATTTGCGAAGAGCTTTGGCGGTTTCTTCCAATGTTTATTTTTATGCCGTTGGAGGTGGTTTTGAAGATCAAAAAGGTCTTGGTATTAGTAAAATAAATGAATATATGAAAATGTTTGGTTTTGGAGAAAAAACGGGAGCGGAGGTTATTGATGAACAAAAAGGAACTGTTCCTAGTCCCGAATGGAAAAAAGAAATGTTTGATGGTGAAGATTGGAGAATTGGAGATACATATCACACAGCAATCGGGCAATATGGTTTTCAAATTACTCCTTTGCAAGCTGTGAGAGCTATTTCTGCTGTCGCAAATAATGGGATAATGTTGACTCCTGTGATAACGGCCAGTAGCACAAAAAATGTAGGTCTTTTGAAAACTATTTCAATTGAAGATAAAAATTTTAAAATAGTAAAAGAGGGAATGAGAGACGCTGTAACAGAGGGAACTGCTCAAGGTTTGTATGTTGGTTTTGTAAAGGTGGCGGCAAAAACAGGAACTGCTGAATTGGGGGTTAGTAAAAATAATGTAAATTCATGGATTATAGGATTTTTCCCTTATGAAAAACCTAAATACGCTTTTGCTGTAATAATGGAAAATGGACCAAAAGAAAATACCATTGGTGGTTTGTATATTATGCGACAAGTTTTGGAATGGATGAATATAAACAGACCTGAGTATTTGAAGTAGGGGGTTTGATAAACCGCAACATTTTTTTTGGAACCCCGGGTTCTAAAATATTTTTTTTACATTCACTACCTGTGACAAATTATTTATTCCTTTCTCCCTTGTGCATAAATCAGTTATCATAAAAAATAAATTCTGATATAATATACTTATGAGTTTCGCAGACCCAAAATATAATATTGAACAATTTGGTTTAAGCAATGGAATGATTGTTGCTGATTTAGGTTCCGGTTCTGGATTTTATACAATTGAGTCTTCTCGAGTTGTCGGAAGCGAAGGTCGTGTTTATGCTGTTGATGTTCAAAAAGATTTTCTTGATAAAATTAGAAATTCCGCTAATTTGGAAAGGTTGTATAATATAGAAATTATTTTGGGTGACATTGAAAAAGTCGGCGGGACGAGATTAGCTGATATGTCTGTTGATGCGGTAATTGTTTCCAATGTTTTGTTTCAAGCAGAAGATAGAGAAAGTCTTGTTATGGAGGCAAAGAGAATTTTGCGTTCAAACGGGAGAATTTTAGTTGTTGATTGGGCAGATTCATTTAATGGTATGGGCCCAGACTCAAAAAATATTTTTTCTGAAAATGAAGCTTTAAAATTGTTTGAAGGAGAAGGTTTCATTAAGGATAGAAATATTTCTGCGGGGGATCATCATTACGGAATAGTTTTTAGAAAGAAATAGAAATTTAATTTTTCAAATTAAATTTCTCGCAGAAGGTCCCCATAAAAAACAAGTTTAACGGGGCACACGCAGACTAAACCCCAGTTAAATAAAATGTTTAACGGGGCACGCGCGGAAATATGCGGAAACGACCGACGAGTTTAGCCGAAATTTATTGATAAACAATTAAAAATTTTCAGTTTTAATAATTTTCGCAAAGCGAAAAAATTCTGCGACTTTCTGCGTCCAGTCCGCGATAGTCTGCGATTTAATTGACTGGAAGGAAATTAAATATTATGACAAATTTTCAAATAACCATCTTAGGATTTTTTACATTTTTTATTTTAGTCGGGATTGTATTATTCGCCGGTTTTAAAGGTGGAGGTCAATCGACCATTGTTGGAAGCGTAAATATTTGGGGGACGGTTGATAAAATCATAGTTGATAAATTAATTCGTGATTTAGCTGTAGAAGATAAAACTTTAAAGGATGTTAAATATCGGGAAATTACAAAAATCTCTTTTGATGCAGAATTGGTTGAAGCTTTGGCCTCCGGTAATGGCCCTGATGTTTTTATTCTTTCTCAAGATTCAATTTTAAAACATCAAAATAAAATATTAACTGTTCCTTACGAGTCTTATCCGGCAAGAGATTTTAAAAATAATTTTATAGAAGAGGGGGAATTGTATTTGAATGACACAGGAGTTTTAGGTTTGCCTTTTATAGTTAACCCATTGGTAATGTATTGGAACAGGGATATTTTTTCTGAAAATAGTATTGCAAATCCTCCAAAAACTTGGGAAGAATTTTTCTCTCTTAGTGGTAAAATAACAGAAATTGATGAAAGTTTAAATATTTTAACCAGCTTGGTTGCTTTTGGAGAATTTAGTAATTTGATTCACGCCAAGGATATTATTTCAACTCTTATTATTCAAGCGGGGAGCCCCATTATCAGCAAAGAGGGTGTTGTTTTGAAAAAAGCTGATGGTTCTATAATACCGGCGGAAGAAGCGGTTGACTTTTTTGTTCAATTTTCAAATCCAACAAAAAAATCCGTTTATACATGGAATCGGTCTTTGCCTGATTCACAGAAGTCATTTTTAGCCGGTAACTTGGCTGTTTATTTTGGTTATGCCAGTGAATTAGGTGAGTTGAGAGCCAAAAATCCTAATCTTAATTTTGATGTTGCTGTATTCCCACAGGCGACAAAAGGAACCAGTGCAACTTTTGGGAGAATGAATGCTTTGGTTATTTCAAAAAACTCAAAGAATATTGCTGGTGCGTTTGAGGTCATTAAAAAATTAACATCAGAAAATTCTTTAAGTATTTTGTCCGGATACACGGAACTCCCTCCGGTTTTAAGAAATCTTTTGGCTAAAAAGCCGGCGGATAATCCATACTTGGGGGTATTTTATGATTCTGCTCTCATTTCCAAAGCATGGTTTGATCCTAATCCACAGGAAACAGACAATATTTTTCAAGAAATGGTAGAATCAATAGTATCAGGAAGAAGGACAGTAAAAAATGCTATAAGTGCCACTGATTCTGAATTAAATGAATTAATTCAATAAAAAAATGTCAAAAAAAATATCTAGAATTTATTATTTATTTATCTGGGTTGTGTTGATAGCACCTTCGGTTGTTTTCGCTGTTTGGGTTCCGGGGCAGTCAATTGTTCCTTGTGGAACAGGCACGACTGGAGCTTGTAATTTTGACGGATTTATTCGTTTGATAAATAATTTACTGGATTTTTTTATTTGGGCATCGGCTCCGATTGCAATGATTGTTTTTGCTTGGATTGGATGGACATTTATTGTAGAAGGTGACAAATCGGGGGCAAGGTCCGGAGCAAACAAAAGATTGGTAGCTTTGCTTAAAGGAATTTTTTTAATTTTGTCCGCTTGGTTAATTGTTAAATTGATTTTGTCTATGTTAGTTAGACCGGATTTGTTGCAAGACATACCGATTGGGGATTTAAACAGTTAATTTTTTGCGTGAGTTTAAATTATAAAATTTTTAAACATTAAAAATAAATTATAAAATTATTATGAAAAAGAAAATTAAAAATATTTATTATGGGTTGATTTTGGGAATTTTGTTGCCTTTGAAAATGGTATTTTCAGCGAGTACCGGTGTTGTAAATCAACAAAGTCAACAAGTTTCCAGCGGTTCATCACTGCAAAATCCTTTGGGGGGAATAGATTCGTTGGAAAGTCTTGTGGTTGCTTTGCTGAAAGTATTTGTTGCAATAGGAACACCAATAGCAGTTTTGTTTTTGATGTATTCCGGATATCAATTTATCGTAGCAAGAGGAAATCCGACAAAGATTCAAGATGCCCAAAAAGCTCTTATGTGGACAATTGTTGGGATTGTTATTTTGTTAGGAGCTGAATTGTTATCTGAAATTGTAAAAGGAACAATACAAGATTTAGGAACAGGAATTTTGATTAATTAGTGAGTAGTTGGTAGTGGGTGGTATAATCCGAATACTTTAAAAAGTTTTCAGTCGATAGTTTTTAGAACGACGGATGATACGAATAAACGAGTTAAACATACTAATATACAAATATTACGAATGATACGAATAAATACGAACAATCCGAATGCCACGAAAAAACGAATTTGAATATGACGAATTTTGCTTCGCAAAATTCGTCCGACGAAATACCTCCGGTGTCTCGTCTCTGCGAGGAGTTCGGCAAATTATTTTTGAAGAAAAAAATTGCTTTGCAATTTTCTTCAAAAATAATTTGCCGAACGACGTGGCAGTCCAGCGTCGTTTAACTATTCGTGGCGATCCAGCGATTGTTCGTCGCCTTTTCGTTTTTAAATTTAAGAATAAATTAACTCGCTACTTTTAAAAAAAAGAAAAGCGGGTGAATACAAGATTCATCCGCTTTTGTTAATTTTTGGAGTTGGGGTTATCTTTTTTCGATAACCAGCTTGTTTTTTCCTTTTGGAAAATAGAAAATTACCATTTCTACCGGTCTTGGTTCGTTAGACCAGAAGTCCAGAAAAAACTTTTTTCCGGGAGTTAATACCTTTGATGGTGTCCCGACACCTCTCTCATTATTGAGAGAAAATGTGTCATACTCATCACCATTTTCATCACGAACTATGACTTCTACAGACAATCCCTCTGGAACAGTTTGAAAGGTCATATCAAACCCAGGTTCCACTGGAATCAGTTCGTTTCTCCATTGTCCCGAGTAGGCTATGATATTTAATATTTTCACCTCCGTTTTGCCGGAATTCTTTTTGGCGTGTAATAAATCCGCCGTTTGTTGTTTGGTTACTTGTCGTTTAGTGTATTTGCCATACACTACCCAAATTGCCATTACACCAAAAACAATGATAACCAACCATACTAGCCATTTGGATGAGGGGAGTTTCACCCCGTCAGTTTTTAACTTGAATGATCCTCCTGATTTGTAATAAATCAAGAGACCTAACCCAATTAGGAACGCAATAATTTCAGGCCTCATCAGGAGTTACCTCCTTTTTTTCAGCATTGCCATTTTCGGTGGAGTTTGCTGTTTGAGGTATGGACATTACCGTCCCAGCAATCGCCCCCGCGGTTTTTATCAAATCACCAAAACCATCAGCTCCGGCGATTATCGTTTTTTGACCCGCGTTGTTTGTAATACCACGGGCTGTTTCAGCTCCCAGAACCAGTGAGCCGTGTACTTTGAGTTTTTCGGCCATGTGTTCGAGTCCAGCGGTTCTTCCTCGCAGAGTTGCTTCCTCGGCTGCTCCTTTTCCTTCTCCTTCGAGTTTATCACTTTCTTTTTTCCCTTCCGCTACAGTAATTGCAGCCCGCTTTTTAGCCGTGGCTTCAGCCATTGACTGGATTTCTTTATTGAGACTTTTGCTGAAATTAATGAGTTTAATTTCAGCTTTTAGGATATCAACACCCCACCATTTGTCATAGTCTCCCATTCCGATTCTTTCGCTGATTGCCGTTTGTAATGTGTTGTTATAAACAACCAAATTTTTTAAGGCGACCGCAGGAGTTATTTTTGTGAACTCCCTCATTAA
>JAHIOZ010000032.1 GCA_018894995.1 Patescibacteria group bacterium
ATTATGAGTGTCCTGCTAGTTATTAGTATGATAGTTCTTTATATTCCAATGTTGTTTTAAAACAACAAAAATTTTAACAAAAAAAAAGAATTTCGGCTCCGCCGAAATTCTTTTTTTATTATTTAATATCTTATTTATTTTTTAGTGTTAAAAATTTTTGTCGACGAATTTTGCTTCGCAAAATTCTTCGTTTTTGCGTTTTGATTTTTTGTACTTTTGAATTTGTTTAGAGTTTAGGATTTAAAATTTAGAGTTTAGGATTTTTGTTTACTACTTATTACTATTGTCTACAACAACATTCAGAATTCTATTTTTAACATAAATAACTTTTTTTGGTTCTTTTCCTTCAAGCCATTTTTGTATAATTTTGCTTTCAAAAGCTTTTTTCTTAACATCTTCTTCGTCAGTTCCCTCTTCAATTTCAATTTCATCTCTAACTTTTCCATTAACCTGAACAGCGATTTTATAAGTATCATCTTTAGCTAAGTCCTTGTTGTATTCTGTCCAACTTTCATTTTGAATTAAACTTTCATTTCCCAACTGTTCCCATAATTCTTGGGTAATGTGCGGAGCAAAAGGCGAAAGTAATTTCAAAAAACTTTCATAATCTTCTTTGTTGATTTCTTCAACTTTTTCCATCTCGTTGATCAAAATCATCATTGAACTGACCGCTGTATTATATTTTAAATTTTCTATATCACCACTGACTTTTTTGATCGTCTTATGCAATAAATTTTTTACTTTATTTTGTTTTTCCAAAGACGACGCTGGATTGCCACGCTCCTCCGCTGTCGCTCCGGAACTCGCAAAGACGACGGATTTTATTTTCCAAACTTTTTCCAAAAATCTATAAATCCCCACAATATTATTTTCATTCCAAATAACCTCATCTTCCAAAGGTGCAGCAAAAAGCATATAAGTTCGCACAGAATCTGCCCCAAATCTCTTAATCATTTCGTCAGGGTTAACCACATTACCCTTTGATTTAGACATTTTCTTGCCCTGTGCATCCAAAACCATTCCTTGGTGCCGTAACTTCAAAAAAGGCTCATCGAAGCTAATTAAACCAATTTTGTGCATCGCTTTTGTGAAAAAACGAGCAAATAACAAGTGCATATAAGTATGCTCTGCCCCTCCAATATACAAATCAACCGGCAACCATTTTTTGCGAGTTTCCGAGCAAAATTCTTTTTCATTATGAATATCAGGATATCTCAAAAAATACCAAGCAGAATCCACAAAAGTATCCATTGTGTCGTATTCCGGAGTCCAACCCTTACCAAAAATTTTCTCAGTTCTCTCTTTAAATTCTTTGGAGTCACCTAAAGGGGAAACTCCGGTCGGTTTGAAATCAACATCTGTCGGTAAAGTCCACGGCAAATATTCTTCAGGTATAAGCTGAGCTTCGCCTTCGGGAGAATAAACAATCGGAATCGGGCAACCCCAATATCTCTGACGAGAAATTGACCAATCTCGCAAACGATAATTTGATGTCATCTCCCCGCCAACAAATTCCGTAATTTTTTGTTTGGCTTCTTCGGAGTTTATTCCTGTGAATTGTTCTGAATTAATTAACATTCCTTTTTCTGAATGAATAATAAGATCTTTATAAAAACCATTTTCTACCTCAGAATAATGTTTCCAGACACTTTCTTTTCTTTTGTAATCTTTCGGGACAGGATGTTCATTAAAAAACTCATATGTTAATCTGTCAATTTTATCTTCTGTTTCTTTTGAAAGATTTATTTTTTCAACTTTATTATCTTTATGTTTAAAAATAAATGTAATTCCACTTTCACCAATAAACTCATTCCAGTAAAGTGGTTTTAATTTTTTTTCTATTAATTCAACAAAGGATTCAATTTTATCTTTTGGTATTTCAATTTTAAAAATTATTTCACCTGCTCCTGTGTTTGTCTCAACTTTTTCTAAAATATTTATACCTAATTCAATTAGATCCTTTACCGTTTCATTTTCTCCCCAACCCCAAACAACACTCCTATAAAAAGAATCCTTTATACTAACAACCTGAACAACTGGAAGATTATATTTCTTTGCAAATTCAAAATCTCTTTCATCATGCGCCGGCACTGCCATAATTGCTCCTGTTCCATATCCCCCTAATACATAATCTGCAATAAAAATTGGAATTTCTTCTTTATTAGCTGGGTTAATAGCAAAAATTCCTTCAAGTTTAACACCGGTTTTTTCTTTTGCTTCTAATCTATCTAATTCAGTTTTGTTTTTAGTTTCTTCAATATATTTTTCAACTTCGCCCCAGTTTGCAATTTGGTCTTTTAATTCAGTTACGAGTGAATGTTCTGGAGCTAGCACCATATAAGTCGCCCCAAACAAAGTATCGGGACGGGTTGTGAAAACTTCTATATTTTCTGTAAGCTGTTGGCTGTTGGATGTTAGCTTAAAAGTTATTTTTGCTCCCTCTGATTTCCCTATCCAATTTATTTGATTCTTCTTTGTGTGCTCTGGCCAATCGACTTTATCCAATCCATCAATCAAATCATCAGCAAAATCCGTGATTTTGAAAAACCACCCAGGAATTTCTTTTTGCTCAATTTTAGTTCCGCACCTTTCACACTCACCGTTAACAACTTGCTCGTTGGCAATAACAGTTTGACAAGACGAACACCAATTTGTCTTTTGTGTTCTTTTGTAAACCAAACCGTTTTTATAAAATTGCTCAAAAATCCACTGTGTCCATTTATAATATTTAGGATCAGAAGTTACCGCTTGTTCGTCAAAATCATAATTCAAACCAAGCGATTTCATTTGACGAATGTAATTATTGATATTTTTTTCAGTCGTTTGCGCCGGATGAACTTTTGTTTTGATTGCAAAGTTTTCCGCCGGTAAACCAAAAGCATCAAAACCTTGAGGGTGCAAAACATTAAAACCCTGCATCTTTTTGAAACGATAAAAAACATCACTAGCAGTGTAACTTTCAGTATGCCCCATATGAAGCCCATCCCCCGACGGATAAGGAAACATATCCAAAACATAATACTTGTTTTTAGTGTCATCTTTGTCTATTTTGACAACTTTGTTTTCTTCCCAAATTTTTTGCCATTTTTGCTCTATTTCTTTGTGGTTGTATTTCCCCATATTTTAATCATTATATAATAATAGTCGGATTTAAAAAATACCAAAATATTTGCGACCGCAAATATTTTGGTATTTTTTATTTTAAATTAAATAATTCTTTCAGCCATTTTTCATTCTCTATTCTATTTACTTCCATATACAAAACATCATCTCCTATAAAAAAATCGGTTTTTAATAAAAAAATTAAATCTTCACAATCATAAGGGAAAACCCATACACTATTTTGTAATTTAATAAAACCTAATCTATCCAGATGAAAACGGAGTAAATTTCTTAATCTTTTCTTTTTTTCTGAAATATCAAAAATTATCACTCTCCATTTTCCATCCCATCTTTTGGTTTTTTTAATCTCCATATCGCCCAACTTATATTGAGAAACTATATTTTCACCCTCTTTTGTAAGCTCCATAAATTCAGTATTTCCTTTTCTAACTTTTTGAATTAAACCTTTCCTCAACATATTTCTGATAGAATTATTCATATAATACTTCTCTCTAATCCACTTTTTCTTTTTTGGAGAAAATTGCTTAATTATTTGTAAAGCATTAGGTGCTAAAACAACAATACTAATCAAACCAGCTGTCGCAATAGTTTTTAATATAACTTTTTGAAAATTAATATTACCCATCTGTTTTTATATGTTATCATAATACCAAAATATTTGCGACCGCAAATATTTTGGTATATTATAATTAAATCAAAAAAACAGACTCCCTCCTATTGGAGGAAGTCTGTTTAATTCTGCAAGTCTCTTTTGTTATTTAAACTTTTTTACTCCCAACCAAATCAAAACAACGAGAGCCAATCCTAAGATAATCACTTGCAAATATTCACTCGCATACTGCCAATATCTTATTGAAGCGACAATAAAGCTAAGAACACCACCGAGAGAAAGCCCCATTGAAACAACTTCTGTGCTAGCAATCATAAAGCCAATGATTATTGATAGAACACCAAGCCCAATCAAAGTCATAAAGACATTTTTCTCGTAATTTTCTTGAGCATCTATAAATTCGTTATTACACACAAAATTTAGGTTACAATAACCTGGAACTTGTACACTAACCTCTCCTGTTACCAACCCTCTATCAATAATATTTTCATTCCATTGCCCACCCTTTTCCAAACAAGCTTCTTTGGTATTAATTTTCTCAATTACCTGTTCTTTCTGGCAAAAATCTTCATATTGAGGAGCTTTATAAATGACTTTCATTGCATAAGCAAAGAAAAGATTCAACACTATAATAATCCCTAAAACAAGAGACCATTTTAAAATTTTATTTTCTACCATAATATTTTTTAAAATTAATTATTAATCACTTTTTTTATTAACAACATTTGCATACCCTTTTATTGCTTCCAAAACTTCTGTCGGAATCATCCAAATTGTTGTGTTTGATTGATCCGAGCTTAAATCATTGATAGCCTGCAATGTTCTCAGATGCATTGCCCCTGGGGTTCCGGAAAGTGTCTCAGCCGCTAAAGCTAAATTAGTTGCTGCAATTCTATCACCGTCAGCTTTAATAATAACCGCTCTTTTTTCCCTCTCCGCCTCAGCTTCCTTTGAAATTGTTCTCTTCAAATTTTCCGGGATAATAACATCTTTTAATTCAACTGATTCAATGTCAACCCCCCAAGGATCAGTTAAAGTATCAACTCTCAATTTAATTTGGTCAGCAATTTCGGCTCTTTTTTGAAGAATATCGTCCAAACTTCTCTCGCCCACCGAATTTCTCATTGTTGTTTGAGCCACTTGTGACACAGCATAATAAAAGTCCTCCACCTCAAGCATCGCTTTTGCCGCATCTTTTATTTTGTAATAAACAACGGCATTGATTTTAACCGGGATATTATCTTTTGTAATAACTTCTTGATCGGGAACATCAACAGCTTTGGTTCTTATATCCATCTTCGTCATTGATTGAAAAACAGGGATAACAAGTCTCCACCCTGGCTGTTTTATTCCTGTAAATTTACCAAGAGTAAACATAACACCTCTCTGGTATTGATTTACTTGCCTGATAAAAATTGCCATCAAGACAATAATCGCCAATAGATAAGAAATAAAACCCCAAAACGAAAATAAATTTGGCATAGATTTTTAAATTAAAAACTAATAATACTAATAATATAATTATACTAAAATTATTGAAAATAAAAAAGCCTCAAGCATTTAAACTACTCACATCTGTAAATTTGTACAGTTAATGGACAATTGTCAGATTGCAAGACGACGGAAAAACGACGCTGGATTACCATACTCTCAATTACGAAACTCCATGATATAATAAAAGCACTCCAATAAGGAGTGCTTTTATTGATATGAATACGCTTGTAGTTTTCCGACAAATCAAAGAAAAAGTAAAAGCATATATAAAACAATTAAAACTTAAAATTG
>JAHIOZ010000033.1 GCA_018894995.1 Patescibacteria group bacterium
CCAAAATAAAAATAATTTAACAGGAAGTTTTGTTTTTGAAAAAGAAAGATTTAAAGAAATTGATTCTCTTGTTCAGTTGGTGAGAGGGTTGGATTTGGAACCTTATAAATTTGTTGCTGATGACTCAAAAAATGAAATTTATTTTGGTGATGAAAGTAGAATTTTCTTTGATAATAATCAAGATATTCATAGTGCAACAGATAATCTCCAAGCGGTTTTGAACATGAAAGAATTTGAAGACAGAAGCATTTTAAAAAATTTGGATTATGTGGATTTGAGGTTCGGGAACAAAATATTCTACAAATAGAATATTTTGCGTAGATAAATGCAGATACTACGCAGATGTACGCAGATAACGAATTTTGGCTAAAGCCAAAATTCGTCACGAAAATTTTTTAAAATTTTCGTCTTTGCGAGATTTTGGGCAAAAATTTTTTGAAGACCTATTTGCTTTGCAAATAGGTCTTCAAAAAATTTTTGCCCAAAATCGTGGCAATCCAAAAAATAAAGGTTACCTCGCATCAAGCTAATTGGATTTTTCTAATTCGCTTCGCTCATAAGAAAAATATGAAAAATTTTTGGAAAAAAATAAAAAAACCGATTATGGTTGTTGCACCGATGTTGGATGTTACCGACACGGCTTTTCGGCAAATTATTGCGAAGTATGGAAAACCGGATGTTTTTTGGACGGAGTTTGTGTCGGTTGATGGTTTGTGTTCAGAGGAAGGAAGAGAAAAATTAAAAAAGAATTTACTTCAATTTGATGAAAGCGAGAGACCAATTGTTGCTCAAATTTTTGGTTCAAAACCGGAAAATTTTGAAAAGTCGGCTAAAATAATTGCCGAACTTGGTTTTGATGGAATTGATATAAATATGGGTTGCCCGCAGAAAAATATTTTAAAACAAGGTGCCGGCTCAGATCTTATCAAAACTCCAAAATTGGCAAAAGAAATAATTCAAGCGACTAAAAGAGGAGCTGGTAATTTGCCCGTGTCTGTCAAAACCAGAATCGGTTACAATAAAAATGAGGTGGAAACTTGGATTTCGGCTATTTTGGAAGAAAAACCGGCAGTTTTAACTATTCACGGAAGAACCAAAAAAGAAATGTCAAAAGTTCCCGCTCATTGGGATGTTATAAAAAGGGCAGTGGAAATAAGAGATAAAATGAAAAGTAACACTTTGATTATTGGAAATGGCGATGTTCAAAATTTGGAATCGGCGGAACAAAAAGTGAGAGAAACTGGTGTTGATGGAGTGATGATTGGGCGAGGAATTTTCGGAAACCCTTGGTTGTTCGCAGGTTTGGGAAAAATTAAAAATCAAGAAATTAAAAAAATACAAAATAATCAAGAAATAACATTCTTACATTCTCAAGAATGTAAGAATGTTATTTCTGTGAAAGATAAACTTAAGGTGGCGTTGGAGCATACGAAATTGTTTGAGAAGATTTTTGGTGAGACAAAAGAAAACAAAAAATTGTTTGGGGGGAATGGGAGAGCAAGAAATTTCGCTTTGATGAAAAAACACTACAAAGCTTATGTTAACGGTTTTGACGGAGCTAAAGAATTAAGAATCAAACTTATGGAAGCAAAAAATTTGAAGGAAGTGGAAAAAATTTTTAAAGAAGCAATTAAGAAATTTTAAAACTTTAAAAAATTATTTTTTTCTTTACTTTTTATTTGATTGAGTGTAATCTTTTGTAAGATTTTGTATAAGTATAAATTGTTCAAATAATAATTTTGGGGAGAAATTATGAGTAAACAAATCCGTATAATAGGAAGAGGAAAAGGAGCGGAAATTCGCATCGGTACAATTTTTCAGATTAAACCTTTTTTTTGCGGTCTTTATTTTCTTGTTTCCGCAGAAAAAACACTACAAGAATGCGAACCGAGTAAAGAAAGAGAAAGGGCTTTATGGTTGGTACAACAACTCACAGAAAGTAAAAAGAGAGAATCTTTTCTCGCCCCCGTTTCTAATTTTTTTTGATACAAATTAAACAAATGCAATTGCCCTTGAAAAAGGGCAATTTTTTTAATTTAATATTCAATTTACGGTAAACCGTGACGGTCGTCACGGTTTAC
>JAHIOZ010000034.1 GCA_018894995.1 Patescibacteria group bacterium
TATAATAGCAACCATTCTTTCAAATTGTGAAGCGAAGGTTCCAATTATAATTCTTCCTTTAATATTCTTTATTATTTCTTCTATATTATTTCTAATATAATTTTCAGAGATGGACCAACCGAGTTTTTGAGCATTAGTTGAATCAGAAATAAACAAAAGATTTTTGTCTTTTCCTATTTCTCCCCAATTTGTAGTTTCTTTTTCGGTTGGAACTCCATTTACATGTTCCAATTTGTAGTCTCCTGATATAACAATGTTTCCATAAGGGGTTTCTATTGATATCCCCATTGAGTCGGGAATAGAGTGTGTAACTTCAAAAAATTTAACACCCAGTTCACCAAATCTAAGTTTTTCTCGAGGTTTTACCGTTTTTATATCAATTGCTGATAGATGCGGAAATTCTGTCATTCTTTTTTTAATCAAAAGAGAAGCAATATTTCCGGCATAAATAGGCGGGTTACCGATTTTATGAATAATATATGGAATAGCGGCGATGTGATCCAAGTGACCGTGAGTGATTATTAATGCTTTTATTCTGTGTTTGTTTTCTTCCAAATATTTTGTATTGGGAATAATATAGTCAATTCCCGGTGCATCTTCGTCCACAAATTGAAAACCACAGTCAAATACAAGAATATCATTTCCATATTCAACCACAGTCATATTTTTTCCAACTTCTTCAACTCCTCCGAGAGGGATAATTCTGATATTTCCTTCTTTAACCGGTGTAATTTTTGATACTGCCGGTTTTCTCACGAAATTAGTTCTTTTCCCGTCTGTTGTTTTTCTTGTTGTTGGGTTGGTGTTATGTCTTCCCCCATATTTTTGAGTTTTTTGAGGTGAAAATTTTTTTAATAAAGGTCTTCCGGTTTTTGAACCGGGATTTGTTTCTTGTCTAATCATTTTATATTGTTTAGTTAGTAATTAATAATGTTTTGTTTTTAAATAATCCGAATGCCCCGAATATATAATCCGAATACTTTAAAAAGTTTTTAGTTTCGTCGTTGCTTTAAATTTTGAAAAATTTAAAGAGTTTTTAGTTTTTAGAGTGAAAAATTTCTTTCAGAAATTTTTCACTGACAACTTTAAGTTATCAACGATTAATAATATTTTGTTAATAATTTTTTTAATATAATCCGAACCTGCCCGCCCGCAACGACTTCGTCTTGCGATGTTGGGCGGGCCTCGCAGTGGCAGGCGGGTGCCCCGAAAACATAATCCGAATATTACGAATTTTGCCTCTGGCAAAATTCGTTAACGAAATGTCTCCTCCTGATATTTCGTCTCTGCGAGGAGCTTGGTTGAAAAATTTTGAATAAAAAAAATGACAAGTCATTTTTTTTATTCAAAATTTTTCAACCAAACGACGTGGCAGTCCAGCGTCGTTTTGTCGTTTACTGTTTTTGCGAGAAAATAAAAAGTCAGGTGTCGATCTCCTTAATTCGTAATTCACCATTCTTAATTCATAATTCTTCAATAAAACTCTTTACATTTTAATGATACTGTGCTACATTGAAATAAGAATAAAAGAGGTTTTTTGATATAAACAAACAAAAAATAAAGAGGAAATTGAGATGAAGAAATCATTGGTAGTATCTGGTGTCATTTTTGTATTCTTTTTTTTCACATCTGCACAGTTTTGTTTTTCTGCTGACTCTCAACAGAGCGACCCGATGTTGGTGGTAAAATCAACAATTGATAGGGTCATCGCTATTTTGGGTGATCCTAAATACGTTGGGAAGAAGTCCCAACAAAGAGATGACGTTTTCTCTGTGGTTTCGCCGTTTTTTTCATTTGAAGAAATGTCTAAAAGGACATTAGCTTTGAGATGGAAAGATGTTGACAGTGAAAAGAAAAAAGAATTCACTAATGAGTTCTCTCATTTGCTTTTGAATTTGTATTACACAAAAATTTCTCAAGGGATTGAGAATGAGGATTATGATGTGGGGGATATCGATGTTCGTTTTTCAAAAACCATTTTTAAAAAAGACGGGAAGCTAGCGGAAATTTACACAGTCATTTTTGATAAAAAGAAAAAACAGGAAACCCCAGTTTCCTATAGAATGTTTTTTTCAAACAGTGATTGGTTTGTTTATGATGTGGTAATTGGAGGAGTTTGCCTTGTTCAGAATTATAAAAATCAATTTCTTTCGGCAAGTCTGAAGGAGATTATCGAGGGAATAAAAGCAAAAAATCTTGAGAATGATAAGAAGTTTTTATAACAACTTATCTTCTCAGAAAAGCCAAATGGCGGTCAACTTTGACCGTCATTTTTTATTTTGATTTGTTTGATGTAAAATGTAACATAAATGAAAAATATAAAATCATATGTTCTTGGATTTTTTCTTTGCGTCAATTTGCTTGTTTGGTATGCAGTTTTTAGTGAAAACAGAGGTGAGCTGACTGTTGCTTTTTTGGATGTGGGGCAAGGGGATGCGATTTTTATTGAAGCTCCTAATGGAAAACAAATTTTGATTGACGGCGGTTCTAACGGAGCGGTTTTGAGAGAACTTTCAAAAATTATGCCTTTTTATGACCGTTCGATTGATATGATAATTCTGAGTCATCCCGACCAAGATCATATCGGCGGGTTGCCGGCCGTTTTAGAAAATTATAAAGTAGATTATGTGATGGAGTCTGGAATTAAATCAGACAGCGGAACTTATGAAACTTTCGAAAATATTATTGAAGAAAAAGCGGTTAAAAAGATTTTAGCTCAGCAAGGCATGGTTGTTTCCCTATGTGATTCTCCGGAAGTCGGACTCCTAGAGAATTCTGGGGAAGCTGAGCTCCCACAAGATTGTGGTGGTTATTTGGAGGTTTTATTCCCCAATGTCGATGTTTCTGATTTTGAAACCAATACTTCTTCAATAGTTATTAAATTAGTTTACGGAGAAAATTCTTTTTTGTTTACTGGTGATGCACCACAGAGCATTGAAAAATATTTGGCAGATTCTTTTGGAAATTATCTGGATGTTGATGTTTTGAAATTAGGTCATCATGGGTCAAAGAATTCCAATTCTGAAAAACTTTTGGGTTTTGCAAGTCCTGAATACACAATTGCTTCTGTTGGTTTGGGTAATAGTTATGGTCATCCTAGCCAAGAAGTTTTGAATTTGTTAAAACAATTTGAAATAGATTTGTTAAGAACTGACGAGGAGGGGATGGTGATATTCAAAAGTGACGGTCAGAGCTTGAAAATTGAAAATTAACTTTAAAAAAGGCAAAAATAATAAAATAAAAAATTCGGCAAAGCCGAATTTTTTATTTTATTATTTTTGCCTTTTTTAAAGTCTTATAAGCTCCATTTTTGTTGATAGTTTTAATTCCTTTAGTTGAAAGAGTCAATTTAAAACTTTTATCCAATTCAGGGACATAAATTTTCTTTTTTTGAAGATTAGCTTTTCTTCTTTTTGTTCCTGTCGGGTTAAATTTTGTAGCACGAATACGGTTGCTGTATCCACCAGCAGTTTTTGTACTTTTTCCTGTTATTGGGCAAATTTTCATATTTTTGTTACGAACGAAGTGAGTTAGAAAAATATGACCCCGTGAAATTCATTTTTTGCAAAAAAATGAAAATTTTGTTTTTTCTCCAAAAAAAACAAAATACATTTCACTGGGGTTGATCAATTAACCCGCTAAGTTTCAAATTGCTTACAAACTTTATATTAAAAGTTCTATTTGAGTGATTGTTATGGTATCATAGGACTAATCGTTTTGCAAATGTACAATTAAAATCTCAAAATGGAAAATGACAATTTAAAATAAAAAATGAAACGACGACGAAAATTTGCTAAAGCAAATTTTCGTTAATTTTAAAATTTTGCATTGTAATTTTTAATTTTGATATTTGCATTTTTAATTATATAAATAAATCTTAATTTGTTTTCCGCGACTTTCTGCGTCCAGTCTGCGTAAGTCCGCGATTTAATTGACTGGAAGGAAATTAAATAATGGATTCTAACTTCATTTTCTCAATAATAATATTAATAATGTCTGTTGTGGTTCACGAAGTGTCCCATGGTTTTATGGCATATTATTTTGGTGACCCAACGGCTAAAATGGCGGGGAGGCTTACTTTGAATCCGTTAAAACATTTGGATTTGACGGGTTCAGTGATTGTCCCAACTTTCGCTTTTTTGACAACTGGGTTTATTTTTGGTTGGGCAAAGCCGGTTCCTTACAATCCTTACAATTTGAGAAATGCAAAAATAGGGGAACCGATGGTCGCTTTGGCGGGACCTCTTTCTAATTTTTCAGTGGCTTTGATTTTTGGTTTGCTTATTCGTTTTGGACTTATACCATTAAATTTAATTGAACCGGCCAGTTTGATTGTTTTAATTAATATAGTGTTAGGCAGTTTTAATTTGGTGCCTATTCCTCCACTTGATGGATCTAAGATATTATTCGGGCTTCTCCCTTATAACTTAATGTATATAAGAGAATTTTTAGAAAAGAATTGGTTCTGGTTTGTTTTTATATTTATTTTCTTTGTCTGGAGACTTTTCCTCCCTGTTATTTATTTTTTGTTTAGTTTGCTTACCGGATTAGGATTGTAGACTGGGTAGTTTTTATACCATTTTCCAAAAATTAGGAGTCTTTGTTTTTCATAATTTCAGTCGAGACGAGAAGAAAATTTTAAAGAATTTCGAGATATTTTGAAAAATTTTCTTAAAGTCGCAGGCGAAATTTTGGAGAAGAAAGGTGATTAATTTTTGGAATGTGATATTAGTTGATATTTTTTTAATAAAAAATTTTGCTTTGCATTTTTTTTCTTGCTTTTAGAATTTTTTTTTGTTATCTTGTGTGTAAGACCGTGCGTTGTGATACTAAACTTTATTTTCGTATACATAACCTTTTTTTGAACGCACGAATCGTATTTACCCGATTTATCTTTCCTGTTATCCCAACAAATCGGGTGAATGCGATGTTGCCTTTGATGACGGGGTGTCTTTTTCGCGAGAAGACGCAGGGAAGATTTTTTAAAGGAGGTTTGATTATATGAGCAAACTCGACCCAGATTTTTTCCGATTGGTCAGGGATATCCCGCCGGCGGAGATTGTTTCAAAGTTGGGGTTGAAAATTGAGCACACTTTCAATCCTTTTTCACATTTGAACTTTTTTTGTTTTTGTCCTTTTCATAGAGAAAAAAGGCCTTCACTCCTTTTCTATTCAAACAGTAGTTGGCGTTGCCATGGTTGTGGCGAAGGAGGTGGCCCTTTTCGTTTTGTTCTTTTGTATTTAAACGGTGATTCCAACAAAGTAATTAGGTGGTTTCATAAAAATTTTGGAATTCCACTTCCGTGGAAATAAAAAGGTTTCGCTTTAGCGAAACCTTTTTTACTTTCAACTTTAAGGACTTTGTAACTTTTGACTAAATTTTATTTGCTTTTTTTATCATAATATAGTAGATTTATAATCACTTGAAATTGAGTTTAGTAGATTAGGGAAGCGACCCGTGTTAAATATCATTTGAATTTCACAAAATTCAAATGAATCAAATTTTTACAAAATTTGATTTAACAGGGTGATATTTTTCTAATTCGCTTTGCTCATAAGAAAAATATCATGTCAACAGTAAGTCAATTAGTTAGAAAAAGCAGAAAAAAAGTTATTAAAAAGCCAAAAGCGATTGCTTTGAGGCGTGGTTTTAATGCTAAAAAAAATAAGCCGACTTTCTACCCGTCTCCTTTTAAAAGAGGTGTGTGTACAAAAGTAACAACAAAAACTCCGAAGAAACCAAACTCAGCTGTTCGAAAGATTGCCAGAGTTCGTTTAACAAATGGATTGGAAGTAACCGCTTACATTCCGGGTATGGGTCATGGATTGCAAGAGCACTCCGTTGTGGTGTTAAGAGGCGGTAGAGTAAAGGATGTCGGAATTCGTTATACTATCGTTCGAGGGAGACTTGATGCGACCGGTGTTGAGAAGAGAAAGAAAGGAAGAAGTCGATATGGGGCGAAGAAACCGAAAAATTAAAATTTTTTACAAAAATTTCAGAATTAAGATTGAAGAATAATGAATTACGGGACAAATTTTGCGAAGCAAAATTTGTCACTATAACCCTAAACGCTAAATGCTATAACCCTATAAAAAACATGAGAAGACCAATTAA
>JAHIOZ010000035.1 GCA_018894995.1 Patescibacteria group bacterium
AGAATATGATAAAAATAAATTATTCGCCAAAATTTTTAAAAATATACAAAAAGATAAAAGAAAAAAGTTTAAAAAAAGAGATAAAAACAAAAATTGATTTGTTTAAAAATGAAATTAATCACAAGTTACTAGAAGTTCATAAACTCAAAAAAACCAGAAGAGAGACTTATTCTTTTTCTGTAAATTACAAAGACAGAATTCTTTTCAGATATTTAAATAAAAATAAAAAAGAAATTGTTTTGCTTGTTTTCGGAGATCATGATGTTTATAAAAATTAAAAAATCCTTATCAAAAAACATTCCAACATTCTTAAGAATGTTGGAATGTTTTTTGGATAAAACTTTCAGATTTAAGAATTAAGAAAAGACGAATTCTGCCAGAGGCAAAATTCGTCTTTTCTTAATTCTTAATTCATAATTCATTATTCTTCTTAATTCTGATAGAATTAAACTGTGCTTAACAATTTATTATACAAAATCAAAAAACTGATTCCTCAAAAAATCTTTACTTTTTTTCAGCCGATTTATCACTATCTGCTTTCTTTGTTGGGGGCAATTATTTACCGCTTCCCTTCCCGCAAAATTTTTGTCATTGCGATTACGGGAACAAAAGGAAAAACCAGCACCGCCGAATTGGTCAATGCAATTTTGGAAGAAGCCGGTTTCAAAACCGCAATGCTCGGAACTTTGCGTTTTAAAATCGGGAAACAAACCGAGATGAACAAACACAAAATGACAATGCCGGGGAGATTTTTTGTTCAGCAATTTTTGCGAAAAGCGGTCAGAGAAAAATGTGATTATGTAATCGTGGAATCAACATCGCAAGGAGTTTTGCAATTTCGTCACAAATTCATTTTAATGAATGCTTTGATTTTCACCAACCTCTCTCCCGAACACATTGAATCGCACGGCTCTTATGAAAATTATGTTGAGGCAAAACTTAAAATTGTCAAACAACTGGAAAAAAACAAGAAACAAAGAAAAATTTTAGTGGTTAACGAAGACGATGCGGAGGCTCCAAAATTTTTAAAAAACAATATAAAAGAACAATACAAATATTCACTGAGAGACGCGGAACCCTTTGCTCTCAAAACAAACGGTCTGACAATGACTTTTGACAAAAAAGAAATAAATTCTCACTTGTCTGGGAAATTCAATATTTACAATATTTTAGCAGCGGCAACTTTCGCCAAAACTCAAAACATCGGAACAGAAACGATAAAAAAAGCGATTGAAAAATTTAAAGGCATCAGGGGAAGAGTTGAAAAAATAGAAGAAGGACAAAAATTCACGATTGTGGTTGATTACGCCCACACTGCCGACTCGTTGGAAAAACTCTACGAAGCGTTTCCAAACACAAAAAGAATTTGCATTCTGGGAAACACGGGAGGCGGTCGCGATGTGTGGAAAAGGCCTGTGATGGGTTCGGTGGCGGACAAATATTGCTCTAATATTATTCTTACAAACGAGGATCCCTACGACGAAGACCCGAAAAAAATCGTTGAGGATATGGCGGAAGGAATTAAAAATACGGAATATGAAATAATAATGGACAGAAGAGAAGCAATCAACAAGGCCTTGTCTATTGCCGATACTGGTGATACTGTTTTAATAACGGGGAAAGGAACAGACCCGTATATAATGGGACCAAACAATACAAAATTGAAATGGGATGACGCGGATGTTGTAAGAAAGGAATTGAGCAAAATATTATTAGGGAAACAATAATATAAATAATGTAAAAATATTACGAATAAAGAATAGCGAGTCATGAATTAAAAAACATTCATAATTCGTGATTCTTAATTCATAATTCAAACAAAATATGACAACTATGCAATTTCTCAGATGGTTAATATTTATTTTTATCGGGCTTTGGATAGTCTGGGCTTTTACCGGCGGGCCGGGAAGAAACATATCTCAAGAAGGTGTTTATATAAAACCGGTTTTTTCTCCCGAAACTTCATGGCTGGCATATGATAAAAATAAATTTAGTTTAAACATAGGGCAAACGGGTGAAGAAATTCAACAAGAAGAAAGTCTTGAAAAAGTTCAGGAAATAGCAGGTGTCTCATCTTACAAAGACAAAATAACAATTAGAAATGGAAATGCCGTCAGTACTGACCCAAACAAAGAATATTTGATAATAGAATCTTCCAAAGATACCCAAGGAAAAATCAACATAACCGATTGGGTGCTGGAAAGTTCCGTAACAGGAAACAGAATTGCAATCGGAAAAGCCAGCTACTTGCCATACACATCAACAGTAAATAACGAGGAAACGGTTTTCTTATCCCCCGGAGGTAAAGCTCTTATAACCACAGGCAGGTCACCGATTGGAGTTTCTTTCAGAACAAATTTATGCACCGGGTATTTTGAACAATTCCAAGATTTTTACCCGGTTCTCAGCAGACAATGCCCTCGTCCGGAAGACGAAGCGGATTTTATAACGACAGGCCCAAACAAATTAAACGACAAATGCATTGATTATGTGGAAAGTATTTCAAAATGCACAATCGTTACAAATCCTCTGCCAATAGATATGCAATACGAATGTTCGTTATATATCAGTTCAAAAATAAATTACAATTCTTGCGTGGAAAATCACAAAAATACAGACAGTAATTTTTACGGATCAGAGTGGAGAATATTTTTAAACAGAGAAGACGAATTGTGGAAATCAAAAAGAGAAACAATTAAACTAATTGATAATAATGGAAATTTGGTTGATACGGTTACTTATTAAAGTTCCGTCTTTGCGAGAAAAAAGCGTAAAATTTTAAAAAAAGAAAATTGGCGAGCCAATTTTCTTTTTTTAAAATTTTACGCTTTTTTCGTGGCAATCCAGACTTAAATATTCAAAATCCTAAACAAAACTATCCCCGCCGAGACCGAAACATTCAAAGATTCCTTCTTCCCTACCATTTGTATTTCAATAATCTTATCAACTTTTTTTAAAACATCTTTTGGTAATCCTTCTACCTCATTTCCAAAAACAAAAGCGGTTTCTTTTTGAGAACCCTCTATTTTAAATTTTTTATAATCAATTGAGTTTTTGTCTTGCTCAACTGCAACGACCTCAATATTTTTTTCTCTTAATTCTTCAATTAAACTAATCAAATTTTCCCTATATTCCCAAGCAACCGTTTTTTCCGCCCCTAAAGCGCATTTTGCAAAATCTTTTCTTTCTCTTCCAAATCTGTCTTTTGGAGTTGGCGTATAA
>JAHIOZ010000003.1 GCA_018894995.1 Patescibacteria group bacterium
GATTTTTTAAAAATCAATTTTATTCTATTACACATAATTATATATTTAAAATTAGAAAATACCACTAAGAGAAAATAAAGTGTTGCGATTAATTTTTGAACTTGGGAATTAAAATAAAAATTTGTGGATAATAAATTTTGAAAGAAATTGAGAGATTGGATAAAGAAAATGAAAAAGTTTTGGAGGAAATTAAAGGGATTTTGTGGGCAGAAAAGGTGTCAGGAACCTTTTATATGATATAATGTTGATATGGGAAGATCTTTGCGAGTAAATAAAGGGGACTATATCTATCATGTTTTAAATCGTGCTAATGCTCGTGTGCGAATTTTTGATAATAATAAAGAAATTTAAACTTGAAACTACAATAAGACGGAGAGGTAGACCTAAAAAAGGTGGCTGACACCTTTTTTTGCACCTTTTTTGTTGTATAATGCTTTTAAAACAATCATCAGCTAGTCGCATCATCTTCAAAAAATTAGCAAAGGTCATAAAGTTGTTATCAGTAAAGTAAATTCGGAAGTATATTTGATAGCTAATCAGAAATATTATATAAAACTGCCGTTAAATTAAAAAAGCCGGTACTGTGTACCGGCTTTACCTTCAATGGTTTAAAATTACTTTACTTTGCCACAATGACAATTTGAGCTGAGGATGTCAAACCATCAGGAAAAATGGCCGTGACTACCACCTCATAAAACCCTGGTTTCTCGAAAATATGTACGGGATTTTGTTCGGTACTTGTTTCTTCATCACCGAAATCCCATTCATATTCAACAGCTTCTTCTTGTACTGTGGAAAAATCAACCGAGAGGGGAGCATATCCCGTTTGATTGAAAGCTGTGATTGTCGGCTTAGGCGGAACAATACCGTCCAAACTCGTAACAAATGTCCCTTCGCTTGAACTTATATTGCCAACAGGATCCCTTACGGTAACCCTATATCGGTAATCTGTTCCTGGAGACAATTCCGATAATGTAAAGGTCTTTTCTGTGCTGAAAACATTATCGTATTCAATAACATTTCCGTAATTATCATGACCATATTCAATCATAAATTCAACTGCTTCCGGTTCTGAATTTGTATCAATCCGAGCCGTTATGGAGTATACCGTATCGCTATTTTCATTGGCATCGCTGTATACTTGAATAATTACAGGAGGTAAGGTGTCACGAACTTTTCTTTTTGACTTATTGGGATTATAAATAGGATCTCCATAAGCAATCGTCTTCCATCTAGCAACTTTGCTTGACATTCCTACTGCTTCGGAAAAATTAAAACCTTGGAGCATCCCCCAGAGAAAAATTTCTGGTTTTGGATGACCGAATACATAAGGCTCAGATACAACACCGGTGCCGGCTGTCAGCCCTTTCTCAAAAGCTCCTTTCAGAAATGAAGTAGCCGAAGGAATCATACTACCAGAATTTGAGTCAAGATCGCAAGCTATTGCTCCAGGAAGCCAAAGAAAACCATCCGGGTATTTATTATAATTATACCATCCGGCATACCACAAGGTATCAGGAGCGATTTCTGCGCTTTCTCCATCTGTAAAAATAGCACTGGCTTCACCGATTTCTTTTTCGGTAGTTTCCCATCTGTAATCCCACCCCGCATCCTCGAGTATCACCGTTCCGTACGCCATTCTTTTGTCGGCATATTCATAATTATCGACTTGAGCTGGGGAAAACCACGGGAAATTTTCACGAAGATAATCTTCTGAATATTCACCAAATCTCGTATCTATATATCCGAGTCCGGAGAAATAACCATCTTCGTTCAAAATATACTCT
Source organism: Patescibacteria group bacterium (assembly GCA_018894995.1). GTDB lineage: Bacteria > Patescibacteriota > Minisyncoccia > Phycocordibacterales > UBA12079 > UBA12079. The sequence goes on from JAHIOZ010000003.1 coordinate 1,788, forward strand.
TCCCCGTATCGTGCTCCATCCACCTGCCATTTTGATGTTAATCTGGAGAAAAGATACATGTCTTCTCCGGCGAATTTATAATCATCATGATTAAAATTCCCCACATCGATACCCATCTCCGGCGAATTTTCAAAATAGGGATTTGGGCTAAGCACATTCATGCTAGAAGGTACTATGCTATTGATTGTCATCAACATATGGTCTGCTGACAATTTTCCGTAGGAAGCCTCGCTTATCCCGCTGGGGGTTCCGATAAAAAGAAAATACAGAATATTTTCTTCTCCTAAAGTAGCCAGCCTATCCTTTATTGGAGTGACAATTTCTTCGTAAAACAAAGCGTATTGGCTGGTGGAGTATGTGACTCCACATCCTCCGGAAATAGAAGGGAAGACAGACAAAAGATTTGAATCCGGAATTTTTCTTTTTAACTGGTAATACAGCGCCAATTCAAGATTGTCCGACATTCCGTTTTCGTTGGTATCAACATTGCAGGCTCCGTTGTACACGACGAGAACCTTTTTCGGGTCGTCATTGCAATAACAGTCTGTTCTGCCGAAATCGGCGGAAAAAATTGTCCAATCTTCTGAATCAACCGCTCCGTTATCGTTGAAATCTCCTTCAATGGAAAATTTGATGGTATCAATTCCATCAACATCGCCATCGTTATCTGAATCTGCCAGACATGGATAACATTCCTCCGCTGAATAAACATCGGCAACAAAAAACAACATTATCGCCATTGCTACCGAAAACAACAATAATAATCTTTTTTGCATTATACTCCCTCCTTTAGTAGTTTTGTTGAATATGTGTTTGAAAAAGAACTATTCTTTTCTCATAAAAATATACCTTATGTTAGTGTCTTTGTAAATACTCTAAATTACGAAACTGTTAAAATTTCCGGATTGCTTCACTTTGTTCGCGAAGATGACGAAAAAGCAAAGCTTTTTCGTCGTCAACGACAGCGAAGCTGTCGTCTTTGCGAGCGTCAGCGAAGCGATCCGGAAATTTTAACAGTTTCGTAATTTAGAGTACATAATACATAATTATATATTTAAAATTAGAAAATACCACTTACAAAAGGTTATTGTTTTTTCATGATTTTGTAAAATTTTATTTTGGAAAAATCGCATAGCAACCCGGAGTTTAGAAAAAAGTCAGTATTGCAGACTCAATTTCATTGCTAACGACCTCACAGCTAAAAAAAAGATGCTTAATTCATAAGAATTAAGCACCTTGAGATTTTTATGTTGAACGGGTATTTTTTTGTGGTTACCGGCCACAAAGGACACAGCCACCCTTACCTGGGACATTTTTCAAATCACCGTCCGCCTCTTTGCAATCCTCCAAAGTTGAGTAGCATCCATCACTGAATACATTGTAATAAGGAAAAAGTTGCGGGCAAAACTTCACCACTTTTCCTCCTACATAGCAGGGTTGAAGTCTTATTATGTCGGCTTCGGCATAGAGATTTGACTTATTAAGCTCGGATTTTTCCTCCGATGGTTTGTAAGGTGTTGGTGGGGGGACATCAGGAACATTATCCGGAGGTTCCTCCAAACATCCGTCTAAACAATTTTCCATGCAATCCGCATATTTTTTTTGGGAACCGAGCGGTATGCATTTGTTTACACAATCTGATGCACAATCAGCATAAGATACCTTGGAAACCACTATCAATAATACAGCAAATACCATTAAGAACATCAGTTTTTTCATGCGCTTCTCCTTTTTTCGTTAGAATATTTTTAATTGTTGATTCCAAAAACTTTTTTCTGTTTTCAGAACCATATAAAGGGCTAATCAATAATTCTTCTTCTCGAGCCTTTTTCCAAGACTGTCGGCACTATAAATCACATAGAAGTCTATTCTGCACGGTTGTTCTTTCTCTGTCATATCGACAAGAAATGAAACATCTAGAGTGATGCTAATTGAATATTTGTCAGACCTGCTATCAACAAAATCCCATTGGGCATAGTCAGTTGGATATCCTGACTTCTTGCATTCGGCCCAACCTCTGACATCCTTACCCTCTACCTTGCTAGGTTCACGAATCTGGGGCGAGCCATATTTTTCACTAAGCATTTTGATTACCCACTTAAAGCATCCTTGAGTGACTCCGTGGTAAGGAGACCATTGACAGCCTTGAGCCCAACCCGAATAGAAAGAATTGCCAATTAAATAAAAAGACAGGCTGTAGCAAGGAACCCCTGCAAAATCTCCGTTGAGGAAGACCAATTCATTGGATTGTTCGCTCGTGCGTTGTTGGCAGCCACGTTCGTTCATAGTTTTAATGATTTGAGCTTTACTCGCTCCCCAAGGTATTCCTATGAACCCATCCGGCACTTCACCTGCTTGGGCTGTACAGGAGAACATAACAACTGACATTGATAACAGAGCAAAAATAACGACCGAATAAAACATTCTCATCTTTTTCATCGCTTTCTCCTTTTCCCAATGTGAAAGGACATTAATTGATTTCACTTTTTGACCCTATGCCAAAAAGCTTTCAATTAAAACTCCAGCCTTAATTGTAGAGTAATAAAAGAGTTTGTCAATTTCATTTCCAAATGGCATAAAAATTAAAAAGACTTCACAATTCCGAAGAAGTGTGAAGTCTGTACTTTAACAAACCGAAATTTTAAGGTCGCTTACCTGATAGTTCCTGCGTTTGTTTTTGTATTTTATTTACAATATGTGTTGGGAAATGTTCCTTTGCATTCGTAAGGTGCACAGCAAGGTGTCCCGTGTAAAATGCAGATCAAGTCTTTCTCAATACAACTGTAAAAAGCTACAGTTGTTGTCGAAGTATTGATTTTTTGGGCGCAAAGAGGAGTCTCAACCACCGCTATGAAATTTTCCTCAATCACGGTGTTTTTACTTGTACTCTCCCTTTCGTTGTAGACAATTTGTTTTGACCCGCAGTTTGGACACTTCGTGGGTTTACCTGTACTCACCCAATTGTGGTTGCACTTGGTGCAAAGACAATTGTATTGCTTTGCCACCTTCTCCATTTTTGTTGTCTCTTTTTGAGAATTTTTAGTTTTGTCATCGGAGTATGCTGCAGGCACTGATAACAAAACGACGGACATCATTGCAGTTAAGAAGAACACGATTTTTTTCATTACTTTTTCCTTTGCCCCGTTTTAAACAAGACGGGGTTGATTGGGTTTACCATAGTCGGTTTTTTTTATTTATTTTACTGGCAGTGAAAATAACTGTTACAATTTCTGCCGGCATCGTAGCTTGTTTTGTAACACAGGCCGCATCAAATCATCTAAAATGACACCAAACGACCAACGGTTAAATCATTTAAAAACACACTGAAATCTGTATAATTTCTCAAACAAATTATCAATATAATTTTTGAGAAAAATATGGACAAAACATCAAAAGAACAATATA
>JAHIOZ010000137.1 GCA_018894995.1 Patescibacteria group bacterium
CTTCAGGCCATCTTTGGCCGTGCCTCAATCGCAAAATCCTCGCCGGAGCACTGCTACGCCTGCGGTTTTGCTCAATCGGCGCAACCAAATCTGACCCAAATCCGGGCGCGATCCAGGTAAATTAACATTTTCCGAGTCCCTTAAAGAATTGGTTTGTAGTTTAACGAATATTTTCGTTGTGATCGTTTATGGTTACGCAGATATTTTCGGCCTGGCCTGACCGGTTCGATTGCCGAGGCAATTGTTGTCAGCAGATTGAATATGATTTTTTGCACAATGGCACCTGTTCTTTGAAAAAGCAGCACGATGCTGTCGCGCATCGTGGAGAGCGCCTGGGTGAAATTGATTTGATAGCTCTGCTTCCGCTCAGCGGTTGACAATTCAACCTGCTCCTGAGCGGTAAAGGTCAGCATGGCGGTCAGATTTTTGGAAAAAACACGGGCATGGAAATCCTGGTAAACGGACAAGGCGCTTTTGCCCGTGAAGTTTTCGATCTCGATCCGGCATTTCATGGTTTTGTAATCTTCTTCCACTGGCCATCGGTCATGGTAGAGACTGGCAAAGAGATGATGGGGGTATTGCTCCATATCGGTCAGTGAGGTGATGAGCACTTCCGCTTCCCCTGATTCCAATTCAACTCGCACCAGGCGTACTTGTATTGGGAGGGTATCCAAGCCGTGATTCTGGCAGGCTTCAAGAGAGGTGAGCGGCACATTGAGGGTGACCAGTTGTTCACGTTTGCCGGATTCCATGAATGTACGGATGAGCCTCCATTTTTTGATGGAAATTCTGGCGCAGAAATGAGCACCCTTGGAGAGGATAAGCTTGAATATCCAGAAAGCAGGATAGCCACGATCCAGCAAGACAAGATCATGGATAGTGAGGTGTTCGAAATGGCTGGCCGCCATGTCCCTTTCTCCGGTGCTCTTCGGACCGATGATGGCATGTGTGGTCACTTTGTTGAGCGGATCAAACATCTGAGAGATCCGGGCCATGGGAACGGGATCGCCCTGCCGTGGGTTCCACACACCGAAATGATCGGCAATGTCAGGGGTGGCGGGTAGCTTGACAGTTGAACCGTCAACAGATTTGAGGAAAAAACCGCGCCATGTTCTGGGATGAAAATGCTGGTTGAAATAACCGATAGCCTCCTGATTGAGCAGGGTGAAGGCTTCATGTTTGATTTTTTTCCTGGCTTTGCAGAGGGCCGCTTTGGAGACCATCTTTTGAGCAACGGTGGCACCGGAGAGGATTTTAAAGAATTTGTTGAGTTCAGGCTGATAAGAACTTTTGAGGAAATTACAGAAGAAGAGGATGAGAGAAGTGAACGGCAACGATCTGTTGCGGCTGAAATCAGCGGGATTGTGACGGCTTTGCTGGAGAAATTCCCGCGAGAATATTATTTTTTTAATAAAATCAACAAGATTGGCACACACCTCGCAAAGCAGGTTCCGTGCCACAGTGGCGACTGTTTTCAAAAAAATGAGCCATGTTTCCTTCCTTTTTAAAATAGAGTTGCTCAAGTGGAACAATATGGCTGAATTTAACACTAACATATTGAAATTACAAGTATTTATTGAGGAAAATTCCTTAAGTTAATGACATTGCTTCCTTACCAGAAGAGGTATCACCATCAAATCTCAATATCATGAGGAAAAAAAAGTATGACATCTTTCATTGGCAGAATCTTTGGCAACAAGACAGCAACATTGGCAAATGTAGCCTCAAAATTAGTCGAACTGGAGAGAAGACGCGACACACTGGAGGAGGAGAAAAAGCGGAAACAGGCCGAGGTGAAGGATCTCCAGATTGAAGCCGTAATTTCAGATCCGCAAGACCGGACCGCACTCATTGCCGCGCGCACCGTCGTGGAAGAGATATCTACCAACATTTCTGCGATAGACGACCTTGCCGCTGCGCTCATGGACGAAGCTATCGAACTGGCCGCTCAGGAGGCGACCGCCGGAGAAGAGGAAAAACCTTCTCTTCGTGCCGAACAGAAAGCTCAGGTCAGAGCCATGAAAAAGAAAATGATAGCACCTCTCATTGACCTGCTTACAATCTACCATCGAGCTGTTGGCCACATCAGCTATTTACCGGTTCTGTCCAATCAGAATTTTCTCGATGCTGCCGGCGACCCAAAAATAGAAGGTAGGTTATTTGGTATTTCATTTGACATCACCGAATTTGAAACCGCCGACATCGAGGCGGCAAATGCAAAGTTAGCCAAAGCATACGAACAAGAATCGGTCGGCGGGAAAAAGAGCCCAATTAGTATCAGACTCCATAAGATCGCCGAGTGTGAAAGAATGACACCAGAGCAGGCCATAGCTGCGGCCATTGCCGAAGTTCGCGCCGCGCGCTGAAAGGGGTTATCGCTGGTTGGTCATGCTGATCGGCTGCCTTGAGTACATGGTGCGATGAGTAGCGGGACAACATGGGAAGGATGACCGCCTCATAAATGAAGCTCGTCTTTTCCATGTTGTCTTGTAAGAGCAAAGGTACTTACCATTGAAAATAAGCCGCTTCCCGCGCGGTATGGTTGACCAGCGGGTTAACTCCCATGCAAGGAGGAATTTTGGAGAAATTACAAGATTTTGATTTTGAACTCATTGAATTTGATTTGCCCATTGAATTTGATGACTTTGACCTTGGGGAGGCAAGAGATATCGCTGCTGTTGAAACGGAAATTTCGGTAATAAAACGATACCATAGGCCTAAAAAGGTAAAATATGAGAGAGCCGTTGACCTGGTAAAAAAAATGCCGGAACTGCAGGACGGTGAAGCCATGTATGCCATAGTCTCCGGCAATTTTATCTTTGGCGATTTTATTGAGGCCTTCATGGTCGAAAACAATTATCTGGCCGAGGAGATGCTTATTGCCACCCTC
>JAHIOZ010000036.1 GCA_018894995.1 Patescibacteria group bacterium
AAAAAAGACAAAGAAAATACCGCTCGAGCTTACAAAAATGTTGATGTTTTTACCGGGAACGATGATATCGAGAGAATTTTGTAATTTTAATACCACTTTCAACTAATTATTGAGAAATTGGAGTGTTATTTTTATCGTCGTCTTCGCGAGGATTTTTTTGGTCGGAATTTTTTAAAATAAAAAAAAAGTAGCTATTTTTTAGATTTTACTTAATTTAACTTGCTCGGTAATTCTTTGAAACGTGTCAGGATGATTTTCGGCTATATCGGCTAACATTTTTCTGTTTAACTCAATTTTATTTTTCTTAAGTTCCCCTGTAAATTTACTGTAAGTTAATCCCAAAGCTCTCAATCCGGCATTCATTTTTACTTGCCACAATCTTCTGAAATCATTTTTCTTGTCTCTTCTATGGGCAAAAGCATGAACACCCGCATGTAATATAGCTTCGTGAGCTTGTTTTTCCTTTGTGGATCTCGCATTACGATATCCTTTGGTTAAACCAAGCATTTTTTTTCTTCTTTTTAGTGAAGTTGTTCCTCTTTTTACTCTTGTCATAATTTTCTTATGAGCGAAGCGAATTAGAAAAATATGACCCTGTGAAATTCATTTTTTGAAAGAAAATGAAACTTTTATTTTTTTTATAAAAATAAAAGATATTTCACTGGGGTTTATTTTTGTAACTCACAAACTCTGTTTTTTACTTTGTTTTAATAAACCGGCTTTTTGATTTGTTGGTAATTTTCATTGATACACTCTTTTTCTTTTTTAAATTTTGTGATCCTGTTGATTTGGCGTTAAAATGACCTTGTCCGATTTTTCGCGCAACCAGTTTATTGTTTTTTGTAACTCTTATTCTTTTTGAAAATGATTTATTTGTTTTCATAATATTTTTCTTATGAGCGAAGCCCAAACAATATTTAACTGGGGTTACTTCCTAACCCACTTGCTCGGTTACTATACACTACCCCGTATAAGTAACATTTAAACTTTTATTGGTTGTCAGGGTGTCAGGTAGTCGCAACGGGCTACCCGATACCCAAATGACAAACCAATAAAAGTTTAAATGATTCAAATTTCTACGAAATTTGAACTTAACGGGGTAATATTTTGCAACCACAGATTTGAATTCAGCAAGCTGAATTCAAATCTGTGGACAAAATATTATTTCTTCTCCAATATCATACTTAATCCTTTCGGACTCTTCTTAGGCCCATCGGCAATCTTATATTCTTCCGTCACTAAATGCAAAACTCTGTTTATCCTTTCTTTTAAAAAGTTAAAATCCATATATTTTTCCCTTCCTCGTAAGAATAAATCTAATTTTATTCTGTTTCCTTCTTTCAACCATTTGGACATATTTTTAGCTTTCAAACTAAGGTCGTGTTCTCCCGTATTAATCTTGGTTTGGACAACTTTTGTTTCTGTGACATGAGCTTTTGCTTTTGCAACTTTCTGCTTCTTTTTTTCTTCGTACTGAAATTTACCATAATCCATTATTTTTGCAATAGGTGGATTGGAATTTGGTGAAATCTCAATAAGATCCATTTCCATTTCCTGAGCTTTTTTTAAAGCTTCACGGCTGTCCATAACACCAAAATTTTTACCATCAGAAGTAATAACCCTGACTTCTCGAGTCTTTATTGCTTCATTTATCTTTATTCTTGGTTGATATGCCATTTAGGATTATTATTTATAACATATTCTCAATAAAAAACAAAGCTTTTAAGTCTACTTTAATTTAATTATGTTAGAATGTTGTCATCTTCCACACTTATCATATGAATAAAAACAATTTGGAAAAATTAAAAAAAGAACTTTTGGATTTCAAAAAGTCTCCTTTGTATAAATTCAGAATGAAAAATAATTTTTTGCCTGTTTTGGGCGAGGGGAGTTCGGTTGCTAAAATTATGTTCATCGGCGAAGCTCCGGGGAAAAAAGAAGCCGAAACAGGGAAACCTTTTTGTGGCGCATCAGGAAAAATGTTAGACAGTTTGCTTGAATCGGCGGGTTTAAAAAGAGAAGATATTTACATTACAAACATAGTTAATGATCGCCCGCCGGAAAATCGCGACCCTTCAAAAAAAGAAATTCAAATGTACAGTTATTTTCTTGAAGAACAAATTAAAATTATCCAACCAAAAATTATTGTAACCCTCGGCAGATTTTCAATGGATTACATAATGGAAAAATTTGGTTTAGAGGATAAACTGGAACTAATCGGCAAAGCCCACGGAAAAGTTTTTGAAACCGATTTTGATTATGGAAAAGTAAAAATAATTCCTTTTTATCATCCCGCTGTTGCTTTATACAACGGAGGAATGAAAAAAACTTTACTAAAAGATTTTAAAAAAGTTTTCAATAAGGTTTCAAGTTTATAAAAACGAATTTTGCCTTCGGCAAAATTCGTTTTGTTGTAAGTTATTGATCATAAAATACAAGTTTACAAAGCATTTTCAATCTTTTCCAAAAAATGATATTATATTTGTTATGAATAAATTACAAAGAACTTTACAAAGCACAACTTTACGAGTTATTTTTATTGGTGTATTAGCACTTCTTTTGTTAATTCCGGTTGGAATGATTAAATCCGTTATTTTTGACAGGGAAATGAACCGCGATTCTGCAATTCAGGATATTACATCAAAATGGGGAGGTGAACAAATAATCGCCGGTCCTATTTTAACGGTGCCTTATGATTCATACAGGACAGTGGATGGAAAGCAAATAAAAGAAATCGCCTATGCTCATTTTTTGCCCGAACATTTAAATATTGAAACCGTCGTCTCTCCTGAACTAAGGTCTCGTGGAATTTATGATGCGGTTGTTTATTCTTCAAACATTTCCGTTTCGGGAGATTTTGAAAAACCGGATTTTGCTTCTTTGGGAATAAATTCTCAGTTTATACATTGGAATAACGCCTTTATTGCTGTGGGGATTCCTGATATCAGAGGGGTGGAAGAAAGGACAGATTTCAATTTAAACAATCAAAAACTTCAGTTTGTTTCAGGAATTAAAACTGATGATGTAATTAGAGATATCAGCAGTAATATTGGTGTAAATTGGGATATTTACGGAGAAAATAAAATAAAAACAATCACTGCGGATGGTGTTCAAGGTGGAAGCGCTTCCGGTTTAAGTGTTAATGTTCCCGCCGGTTCACTTTATTCAAAAAATACTTTTTCTTTTGATTTGAAATTAAAAGGAAGTGAAAGATTGGCTTTTGTTCCTGTTGGAAAAACCACTGATGTAAAAGTTATATCAGATTGGAATGCTCCGAGTTTTGACGGTTCTTTTTTGCCGGACAATCGAGAAGTGGGCGACACGGGATTTACCGGTGATTGGCATATTTTGGATTTGAATAGGAATTATCCTCAATCTTGGACGGGTAGCACTTACAGTATTTACGATTCTACTTTCGGTGTCAGTTTGATTCAACCGGTTGATGGTTATAAAAAATCAGACCGTTCTGCTAAATACGCGCTTTTGATTATTGCGTTAACATTTTTGGTTTTCTTATCTTTCGAAATATTCAATCGAAAAAGAGTTCACCCAATT
>JAHIOZ010000037.1 GCA_018894995.1 Patescibacteria group bacterium
CAACCAACCTTTTAGGATCAAAATCAAAAACAATTTTATCATTATGCCGATGACTTCTTTCAATTATAAGCTTAATTGTTTCGTCCATATCCCAATCACCTTCAAGAACTCCTATCGGTTTTTTATCCTCGTAAGCAACTGTGAATTCGTGAATTGTTCCTATTCTGCCACAACCGACTATAACAGCGTCAGTCGCTCTGGTTAAAAACAAATCTCTCCCAGGAAAACCGAAGCCGGTGTAAACTACCAAATCAAGATAATCTACCGGTAATTTATAAACATTTCTGTGCTCATATTCACTGGAAGCTGGTGAAAAACCGATGGAAATTCCCCCCTCATCTTTTGCACCCTTAGCTGCTTGAAGCGGAAAACCTGTTGTTGCCCCAGTTACTAAAATAGCATCGTGTCGTGCGATTTCTCTTCCCAACTCTTCCGCTTTTTCAAATGAATTTAAACCGCAGTGCCCTGTTTCAGCAGCACCAGAAACACACAATTTAATTTTGAAATGACTGTTTTCTTTTATTTGCATAATATTTTTTATGAGTAAACCTCAGATTATTTATAATAATAACATTTTATTTTAAAATATTTATCCACTTTTACACTCTGAGTTAAAACTCCAACTCAAAACTTTCACCTCTTTTTGGAGCGGTTGAATTTACTCCCAAGTAATCTCTCAATTTATTCATCAAAAATTCAGAAGATTTTTCTTCACCTATAACTACAAAAACTTTTTCTAACCCATCTTTCAAGTCATCAACAAATTTAAACAAATGATTATGGTCAGCATGAGAAGAATAACCGTCAATCGTTTCAATTTGAATATTAATAGGCATTTTTTTTTCATTTATAACAATAAAATCTTCTTCTTCCTGCAATTTCCTCCCCAGACTTCCAATAATTTGATAGTCAGGAATAATAATGGAGCTATTAGGATCTGAAATATATTTCTCAACATAAGTGTCTATTTTTTTCTTATCCGAAACACCTACTCCTCCAATAATAATTTTAGGTCCTTCAATTTTACCCAAATCATCCCCGTTTTTCACAAATTTAAGACCTTCAAAATTATTCACAAAATTTCCCAAGCTGTTGCAAGACCCATATTCCTCACATTTAAATATTTTTTCATAAATACCGATGGATTTTTCCACCAAAAGAGAATCAACAAAAACCGGAATTTTTGGAATTTTTCCAGACCCCATCAAACTGTAAATTTCTCGCAAAAGAAGATAAATTTTATCTATTGAAGAGACGGGGATTAAAACATTTCCTTCTCTTTTTATTGTAGTTTCAATAATATCTTCCACATATTCTTGCACACTATCAGTTAATTTATGAATCTTATCTCCATAGACACTTTCAATCACAAGATATTTAATTTTCTTATTTTCTTCTATTCCACTGAGTTCTTTTGTAAAAGAACTTCCAACAGAATTAGCAAAAATTAAACTATTATTATTGTAAGAAAAATCAAAAAACGAGGATCCCAAAATATGCCCCGCATCATACATCTTCACAGTTAAACCATCATTCAAATCAATAATCTCTCCATAAGAAATTGTTTTCCACAAACTCATTATTTGTTTTACTTCTTCTTCCTCAAAAGAAAAACCACAAGCTCCCAAACAATCAGTAAGCATAAGTTCTGAAAGAAATTTAGTTTCTTGGGTAGAATAAATTGTCCCTTTAAAACCCTCTTTTATCAATTTCGGGATTCTCCCCATATGTTCCATCTGGGCATGACTGACAAAAAGAAAATCTATTTCTGATGGATTATAAGGTAGGGGCTTATCATTATCTTCGTGTTTTGTAAAAGAACCTATATCAACCAAAATCTTTTTTCCAACTCCCTCCAACATAAAATTAACACCCGTTACAAAACCGGCTCCTCCCCAAAATGTTAATTTGAATTTTTCTGTTTGATTTTTCATTAATTTTTTATTTAATTATCTAATATTTTACCTTATTGACCCGATAAATCATAATCCTGTTTTTTAATCAAACCGAAAAATTTTTTGTTTGTAACCAGTAGCCATAATGTAACAGTCAAAGAACCAATGACATCCATAATCAAATCACCCACAGTATCAGCTACATAATTGTTTGAAAAAGAAATTTCTATCATGAATTCAAAAACCTCCCAACCAATTCCCACAGCAAAAATAGAAACCAAAGAGATAAGAAAAACATTGAATAAATTTTTTCTAAAATCTTTAACGAAACCGGAAAAATAAAAAAACCACAAAGCAGTCAAAGAAACCCAGAAACCGCCAAGAAAATGCATTAAAATATCAAACCACCAAAACTTCCAGTATAAAAAGTTATCAATGGCAATATGATTTAAAAAAGCGATGACTACTATTAAAATTAAAATTAAATATTTCATATCAATTATAATTAACTCTTGGAAATTTTTCTTTATTATTTACGATGCTTTTTTTCTTCCAGAAAAAAGTATCGTAATCGATAATTCTATCATCGTCTTTGCGAGCATGACACCATTTTTTAGTTTTTTGAAAAACAAAGTTTTTCAAAAAACTAAAAAATGGTGTCATGCGTGGCAATCCAGACTAACTATTCAATAATCGATCAGATGATACAAACAAATTATACCCTAATCCAACACTTATACAAAAAAAGAAACCGGCTCCGTTTTGGAGCTGGTTCCTATATCGAGTTGTTTGCACATTCCTAGTCAAAAATTAACTTGGGTACGTTCTGAGATTACATCTGATGATGTAATACTACGCGAACTCCCTTTGAATGTGTTAGCTAGAAATATTCCCAAACAACTCTACCATAATTATACACTTTTAAAAAATCTCGCAATACTTGATTGCGAGATTTTTTTGTTTTGTTATTTAATAGCATTTTAAATTCTTAAAATTACTCAAAAATACCATCAATGTTTACATCATAAATGATTTGCTCTTGAATAAGCCTGTAACTAATCAATTCATCCTCATTAAACCAATGTTTGATTTCGTTTTCCGCTTCTTCCGGCGAACCTGAAGCGTGAATTAAATTTCTCACAGCTCTGCCGTCTGTATCAGCCATTTGATAAGAATCCAAAACAAAATCACCTCTGATTGTTCCCACATCTGAAGTAAGAGGTTCTGTTCCTCCAACAATTTTTCTTGAAATTTTAACAGCATGAGCTCCTTGCCAAACCATAACCACAACCGGTCCACTAGTCATATACTTTTTGAGTGTTTCCAAAATAATTGCAGTAATTTTCAAAGGGTCTTCGGAGGGAGGTTGTTGCCCTTTCTTTTTGTAACTTTCAATAGTTTTTTCTCCAGTAATTCTTCTCCATTCAGGATCAAGTGTATAATGTTTTTCAATTTGTTCTTTATTAGGTGTTGCCATTTTCATAGCCACTAATTTAAGACCTAATCTTTCATAACGCTTGATAATTTCTCCAACTAAAGATCTTTGAACGCCATCAGGCTTCACAATAACTAAGGTTCTTTCTTTATTAAGATGTTCCATATTTTTAAAAAATTAAACTGATAATCTTGTTTTTGATAAAAGTAATATTAACATAATATTCATATAAAACAATTAGATGAATTTTCCGCATTAAGGGTACGATAGGTTTCTTAATGCGACACACTTAACAACAAAGTAAGCCTGGACTCGAGTCATACAAAAGACAAAACTTTTCGTCGACGAATTTTAGCTCCCTAAACCAAAACTTCATTTTGGTCGGGCGAACAATTTTGAAAAAATTGTTTTAGCCATCAAAATTTGTCACTTAATACTTACTACTCAATACAACAAGCCAAAATTTTCTTTTAAAAACTTTGTTCCCCACCGTTGAATAACTTTCAGTTTTTTCCATTTTCAATATTTCAAAATATTTTGAATAAGTCTCAACAAAATCTTCTTTTGAAAAAACTCTTTCTATCAAACCGGTATCGGGCATTATGTAAGTATCCTTTTCTTTCCCCGGATTATTCTTCAAAAGAAATTTAGCATTTTTATCTCCGTCCTTGCACAAAGCTCTGACGAAAAAAATCCCATTACCCGAACCTGTTAAAGTTTTATCGATATCTTTTTTTAAAATTCTCTTAACTTCCGAAAGATAAATTTCTCTTTCTTTCTCATTTAAAGAATTAGACGAGGTGGTATCAACAACCAAATCAAAACTTTCACCAGCAAAAGGATATTTATCACCAATGCTTTGTTTAATGTATTTAACCTTAACTCCTAATTTCTTCGCTCTGTTTTCCGCCAGTCTTATGGCTGTTTCGGAAATTTCTATCCCAGTTATTTGAGCACCTTTTTGTGCCAAATAATTAGAATTCCTACCCGTCCCCGAACCCAAATCCAACACCTTTAAACCGTCAAAATCCACAGTAACCGGATTGCTGTGGATTTTAATTTCTTTTTTGAGATATTTCAAAAATCTAAGAAAAAAAGCCTGCGGTTTATCATACCTCGTCACCAACTTTGGATTCCTGTATTCTTTTTCCCAAACACTTTTCTGCATATTAAATATATTATATACTAAAAAACTTACTACACTAAAATAGCGGTCGTTATTTTAATGTAGTACATAAAACAAAGTTTATAAACCAAAAATTTCTTTTAACCATTTATCATTCTCTAACTTATCAACAGTCATATATAAAATATCTTTCCCGACAAACAAACTGGATTTCAACATGATTATTAATTCTTCACAGTTATACGGAAATATCCAGACACTGTTTTGCAATCTTACAAAACCTAATCTTATTAATGTGCTTCTTAGTATATCTCTTGTTCCTCTTCTTTTTTCTTTTATATCAAAAATAACAATTCTCCACTTTTTATCCCATTTTTTTGGTTTTTTTATTTCTAGATCTCCTAATTCATACTTTAACAATTCTCTTTCTCCTTTTTCTGTTAATTTAATAAATTTACCCTTTGAGGTTGTTTCGAATTTTATTAAACCTTTGTTTAATAATTTACCAATAGAAGTTTCTACATATTTCTTCCTATTATATTTTTTATCACCAGAAAATTGTCTTGCAACCTGAAAAATATTTGGTGCCAAAACAGCAACACCTATAATCCCAACAGTTGCTACTGTCGATAGAATAATTTTTTGCAAAGGAATTTTATTTATTTTCTTTTTCATATTTTTGCATTTTAATTTTAATTTTAATTACTACACTAAAATAGCGGTCGCTATTTTAGTGTAGTGAAATTTTAATTAAAACTTAGTTAGGATTTCACTTCCATTTTCTGTTATAAGAACTGTGTGTTCAAAATGAGAGCTTCTTTTTCCGTCGGCGGTTTTAAAAGTATGACCGTCTTCAGCAAGAATAATATTTTTTGTCCCCTCATTCAACATCGGCTCAAGAGCCAAAACCATTCCGACTTCCAACTTTTCTCCTTTTCCTTTCCTGCCGATATTGGAAATAAAAGGCTCATCGTGGACTTTTCTTCCCACTCCGTGACCGCCCAATTCATCAACCACGCCAAAACCGGAATGTTTGGCTGTGTTGAATATTGCGTAACCGATATCGCCAACTCTGTTACCGGCTCGAGTTTCGTCAATCCCCGCTTGCAAAGCTTTTTTTGTCATTTCCATCAATTGTTGTGCTTTTTCATCAATTTTCCCTATCCCAACAGTCACCGCCATATCAGTAAACAACCCTTTATGATTTAAACCCAAATCCAAACCAACAATATCGCCCTCTTTTAAAACTCGCCCGTTACCGGAAGAAATTCCATGAACAATTTCGTCATTAACAGAAACACACAAAGAAGCCGGGTAAGGAAAATCCGCCCCGTAAGGTTTATAATTCAAAAAAGCAGGCTTATCACCCTCTTCTGAAATAAGTTTTTCAGCATAATCGTTTAATTCGGAAACCTTTGTTCCCTCCACCGCTTTTTTTGCAACTTTATCAAGAATAATAGCCAATCTCCTCCCCCCTTCTCTCAATATTTCAAGTTCTTCTTGTATGTATTTCATTCTTTGATTATACCTTAAAAATGCAAAATTAAAATCTCAAAATGAAAAAAGACGATGTAAAATTAAAAATGAAACGACGACGAAAAGCAAAGCTTTTCGTCGTCATCACCGTCGTCTAATTTTTCATTTTGAAGTGCTATTTTGCATTTTGAGATTTTAATTTTTAATTTTCTACCATATCTAAAAAATGAGTACCAAGTTACAATTGAATCTTCTCTATAATCTCTGCCTGCACTTGTTCTATCGTCTGTTCCCCATTTATATCAACAAAATTATAAAGCGGATCATTTTTTAAATATTCAATGGCCGGGATCACATCTTTATCAAACCAATCCAATCTTTTTTTAATTTGCTCGGCATCATCGTCTGACCTGCCTCTCCCCAACAATCTTTCAGTTGACCATTCGCGAGAGACATTCATATAAACGACAGTTGGGTTTTTTCTTTGATAAAATTTAATTGCCGAATTAAGAACTTCCGCTTCGTTCAAACGGCGAGGTGTTCCGTCAAAAATAAGATGTTCGTTTCCGTTCATATCTTTAACCAAATCTTTTCCCCAAAGATAAATCACCAAAAATTCCGGTTGCAAACCTCCGTTATCAACAATTTCTTTTGACAATTTGTGAGTGTAAGAATCTTCTTTCCAAAATTCTCTCAAATCACCGCCGGTGCTGACATAATTAATCCCGATGTCAGGATTTTTCTCTTTTAATTTCTCCGATAATAAATCAATTTGCGTCCCCTTTCCGCAACCCGAACGCCCGATGAATATGTAAGTTTTTTGTTCCATAATATTCCCAGTATAGAGTAGCGGATAACAAGTAGCAAGTTTAAATGTGGAAATATTAAAAAATGTTTTTTGCTATCATAATTCAACCCTCAATGCTACAATAATTCCAATGAAAAAAGGAAATCAAAATCTATACGACTTAATCATAATCGGCGGGGGGCCGAGCGGTATGATGATGGCCGGCCGAGCATCCGAATTGGGCGCGCGGGTTCTTTTGCTTGAAAAAAACAAAGACTTGGGAAAAAAACTTCGAGTAACCGGAGGTGGCCGTTGCAACATCACCAATGCTGAATTTGATGTGCGAAAATTTTTGGACAAATTTCCTCAATCAAAACAATTTCTTTTTTCGCCTTTTTCAAAATTTTCATCCAAAGACACTTTCACTTTTTTTGAAAAAAAAGGTCTCCCTCTTGTCATTGAAGCCCGAAAAAGAGTTTTCCCGCAAAGCCAAAAAGCTGACGATGTTTTCAAATTGCTTGAAAGATATATTCGTTCAAATGGTGGTGAAATAAAAACAGGAGCGCAGGTTGTAAAACTCAGCAAAGAAAATAACAAAATAATTTCCGTTGAAACCAAAAAAAATGAAAAATATTTTGCTCACAATTTTGCCATCGCCACCGGCGGAGCCTCCGCTTCATGGACAGGATCAACCGGAGACGGATTCAAATGGTTAAAAAAACTTGGACACACGATAAAAGAACCGACCGCCAATCTTGTGCCGTTAACCACAAATGAGAAATGGATTCATAAACTTTCCGGAATAACTCTTTCTTTTATGACAATCAGTTTTATCCAAAATGGCAAAGCTAAAGTTAAAAAAACGGGGAAAATTCTTTTCACTCATTTTGGAGTGTCCGGACCCTTGATTATCAATTCTTCTTTTGAAGTAAAAGAACTTTTGAAAAAAGGTTCGGTTACCGCTTCAATCGATATGTTTCCTGACACCGAAGAAAATTTGCTTGACCAAAGAATACTGAAACTTTTTGAAAAAAATAAAAATAAATTTCTTAAAAATATTCTTCCTGAAATTCTTCCCAAAAAATTGGCGCAAGAAATTTTGAAATTGCCCGATATCAACCTTTTTGAAAGAGAGGTTAATTCAATAACAAAAGAAGAAAGAAAGAAGTTGGTGAAAAAAATGAAAAAATTGAATTTTGAAATTTCCGGAACTCTGGGGCTGGAAAAATCAATCATTGCAGACGGAGGAATTATTTTGGAAGAAGTTAACTTCAAAAATATGACTTCAAAACTTTATTCAAATTTATATTTACTTGGTGACATATTAAACATAAACCGCCCGTCAGGAGGTTTTTCACTTCAACTTTGTTGGACAACCGGTTATCTGGCAGGTTCAGATGTAGCGGAAAAAATGTAAAAAAAAATCACTCATATAAAAATCAAACTCATTAAAAGTTAATAGTGCTACTCTGGATCGCCACGAAAATAAGTGCGAATTTTGGCTTTAGCCAAAATTCGTCGTCATTTCCGCATAATTCCGCGTTTAGTCCGCGGTTTGTTAAAATTTTAAATTTTAAATTTTAACAAACAAAATTGACTAATCAATACAAAAAATGATACTCTGTCTATAGAAATTACGGATAAACAAAAAATTCTAATCTTCTAGGAGGTGTGCTATGTCAGAAAGAATATTCAAAAACCAAACTGATTTAGTTATGTTCATAGTGGCCATATCAGCAATCAGACCCGAACATGAGTACGGCGGTCGTATAGCCTTTCCCAAATTGAAAATCGGATTAAATTTTAATGTGACTTCCATAATCCCTTTATCAAAATTGGGGGTGAAAAATAACCCGACAAGAATAGAGCTTCTTCCTTTTCTTTTTCAAATTAAAATAATGAACGACGAAGGTGAGATTAGATTAAGAAAAGATGAGTATGAATTTTTTTACAACATCTTGGCTCTCCATATCTATGATGCCAACTTAAAAATAAAAGAAAGGATTATAGATCAAAGTTCCGTCAACCCAAAAAACAAATTGTGTATGATTGGACGAGCTTTTCCGATAGGAGCAACTACGACCGAAACATACAACCTAGTTGTGAGAACAGAAGATGTTCCTCAATCTTTAAGAGAAGAAATTTTCATTGAATAGTCTAAATCAGCCCCGCCGAAAACGGGGCTTTTGTTATTCCTGTTATTTTTCTCTGGTAGCAAAAAACTTAGACCTTATATCATCTCCAAAAAACCTATGTGCCTATAATTCAAAAATTTCGGCTACGACTTTACAAAAAATCTTTGAAATATCCAGATATTCCTCATATTTTTTGTTTCGTCTCGCTCGAAATTTTTGAATTCTTTGCACAAGAATTTTTTGGAGATGGCATGAACAAAACAAAATAACTTCCGTAAACAACCAACATCATCCAAAAAGGAAAATAAGAAATGTGAACCGAGGCGAAAGAAAAAGAAGAAAAAATATCAACTACTTTTAATTCATAAGAAAGAAAAGCGTAAGTAATATAAGCAAAAGGCACCGCCAACAAAGAACTTACGAAACCAGCCATCCCCGATAAAAAACCGAATAACATTGTAATGGGAATAAATGTCAAAACCAAAAGATTAACAGGCACTGCCACCAAAGATAAATCTCCCATCATATAAAGAATTAAAGGCAAAACAAAAATTTGAGTTGAAACAGTTGCTATCATTGATTCTCTTAATTGGAATTTTGTTGGTAAAAAATGAAAATGATTTTCAAGTTTTGGCGATAAAAAAATCAAGCCGAAAGTTGCCATAAAAGAAAGTTGAAACGACGGGTCAAAAACCAAAATTTTTGGATTATGCAAAAGCATAAAAAAACCTGCGAGAAAAAGTGAGCGAGTAATTTGATTGACCCTTCCGGTCGCATTTGCCAATACAACCAGAAGTGCCATAATTGAAGCTCTCACAATAGTTGCCGAAGCACCGGTCATAATTGCAAACAAAATAATTCCCGTAACTCCAAAAGACAAAGTGAAAATTCTCGGCAAAAAAGAAAAAGTATTCATTATAAATTGAGAGACAATAGAAATGTTATAACCCGACAAAACCACAATATGAATCAAACCAACTTTTCTGAATTTTTCCTCCAAATCCTTGCCAAGTGATTCTTTTGCCCCAACTACCAAACCACCCAAAAGAGAAGATTGAGGCTCCGGAATAATTTTTTTAATTTGAAAAAGAAAAGTTTTTTTCAACTGAAACATTTTTTCTTTTACAAAATTTCCGTTGCCACTTGAAATCAACTCTGTTTCCGGATAAAACATTTGATAATAAATATTATCTTTTGCTAAATATGAAATGTAATCAAATTCTCTGTTTTCGTCTGTTTTAAAATTTTCCGGTTTTTTAAGAACCCCGGTTATTTTAATTTTGTCTCCGTAATTAAATTGGGGATAATGATTTGTTGTGATAATTACCTTATCATCATTTTTTTCATTCTCGGTGTCCAACCCCGAAAAAACAACTAGCAATCGAGAATAATTTTCTCTCATTTCCGGTTCTTCAACTATAATCCCTTCTGTAGAAATTCTTGTCCCGACAAGATCATCATAAAAATAAAAATTTGAATCAGCAAAATCAAACCTCAACATTCCAAAACCAAAAAATAAAAGAAAGATCCCTATTGTAAAAATTTTTTGTAAACTGTCTTTCAACAAAACCTCTGGGAAATTTTGTCGATATTTAAATTTAAAAAAATAAAAAGAAAAAACAACCAATCCCAAAAAAATAACAATCCTCCATTTTTTATCCCACCTTCTTGGTTTCTCTATTTTTAAATCACCTAATTTATATTTCAATAATTCCCTCTCTCCTTTTTTAGTAAGTCTTATAAATTTTTTATTTCCCCTATTTATAAATTCAATATTACCTTTATCCAATAATCTACTTATTGTACTATTAACATAAACACTTCTACTATATTTTTTCTTTCCCGAAAATTGTCTTATTACTTGTAAAGCATTTGGAGCTAAAACAACAACACTAATTAAGCCAGCTGTAGCAATTGTTGTTAAAACAATTTTTTTAATATTTGTTTTTTTGTTTCTATTCATATAATAAAATGGTGTTTATGTCATTTGTATAAAGTGAACGACCGTTCATTTTATACAAAATAATAATTATTACGGATTGTTTATTCTTGCTTATCCATTGCTTCATTGGCGAGTTTGTCTGCTTCTTTATTTTCTGCTCGGGGGATGTGCACAAATTTTATGTGAGGAAAATTTACTTTTAAATTATTAACTTTTACAAATTGCTCAAAAAGAGAAGGTTCTTTAACTCGGTACTCTCCATTTATTTGCCGAACAATTAGTTGGCTGTCCATTCTGACTTCAACTTCTGTCTGATTGATTTTTGAACCAAGCAAATATTTTGCTTTTTCCAAACCAATTATCAAAGCTTCATACTCTGCCCAATTGTTTGTTTTAATTCCCAAAAATTTTTTCGCTTTTTTTAATTCGTTTCCATTTTCATCGGCAATAAAAACCCCCGCCCCGGCAATGCCTGGGTTATTGCGAGAACCACCGTCTGTATAAATAATTATTTTTTTCATATGAAAATTATAACATGAGACGAGCTTTCAGCTAACAGCCAGTAGCTCGTAACAAAAAAGCGCCGCTACATCAACGACGCTTTTTACCCAACACTCACTGTTAACAACATGCCCTTTCAAGTCTTCGCTGTTGTTCATTATCAATATAACGTGTTGAGTCAAAAATACAACGAACAAAGTCTCTTAACTCATCGTCAGACATTTGGACAACTTTTCTTCTGTAGCCACCCGGACTACAGATTTCTTCACCAAAAATTCCAACAACTGCATCACGCAATGTCTCTTGTTGATTCATTTTGTCCTCCTGTTCAAAATTAATTTGAAACTAACTCCCAAAACAATTTAACCAAAATTTTTAAATAAAATCAACTATCCTCAACCTCAACTCATTCACATTCCTGAAAGTGGATTTTTCCAAGTTGGCGAGAAGACTTACTTTATCGCCTCGTTTAATTTTAGTTTCTCCATTTTTTATTTCATCTGCAAAAAATTTTATTGCGGAAATATTTTGTCCATTTTTATTTCTAAAATCCAAACCCAAATGATTATTTTGTTTTCCAAAAATCCTGACATTAAAAATTTCTATACTCTCAATAAGAAACAAAGGTTTTTCATTCCCAACACCAAAAGGAGCGAGTTTCTCAACAATCTTATAAGTTTCCCAATTTATTTCATCCAATGAAACTTTTTTATCCACCAAAAATTCTTTTTTGACACCAGTTTTTTCAATTTTTTGATAAGCATCATTTAATTTTTTTTCTAATGTATGAATGGAGTTATTCATAACGGTGAAACCGCCGGCCATTTTGTGACCGCCAACATTCAAAAAAGCACCTTCTTCAACACTACGCATCAAATCGATGACATCAATCTCTCCGCAAGAACGACACGACCCTTTGATACATCCATCACCACTCTGTCCCCAAACAAAACAAGACTTCTTGTGTTTCTCAACAAGAGAGCTGGCCACCAAACCTGAAACCCCCGGATTCCACTTAGGGCTGCCAACTACAACAACAGCCCCAACTTCCCTTTCTTTTAATTTTTTATTTGCCTCTCTCACCATAACCGTAACAAGTTTTTTCCTTGTATCATTTATTCCATCCAAATAATGTGCCAATTCTCTTGCTTCCACTTCATCATTTGTTGAAAGCAATCTGAAAGCTTTATCAGGATTATCAATTCTTGAAGCGACATTTATTCTTGGCGTAACCATAAAACTCAAATCATCTTCAACCAAAGTTCTTTGATTTATTTTTAATTCGCGTAACAAATATATAATTCCGTAACGAGGAGTTTTTCTCAAAACCATCATTCCAAAATATGAAAAAATTCTATTTTCATTTCTCAAAGGAACCATATCGGAAATTGTCGCCAAACCAACCATATCGAGAAGCCATTTTTCCCAACCTTCTTTAATTTCCGGAAATACGAACGGGTGTCGTTCACCTTTAGCGGAGTGTAACGGAGCTGGGGTGTGCGACACCCTGAGAATAATTTCAGAAATTAAAGCTTGGACCAATTTAAAAATGACTCCAGCTCCCGCCAATCCATCGTCGGGATAATTACAATCTTCTTGTTTCGGATTTATAATTGCAAAAGCGGATGGAATTTTTTCGCCCACAACATGGTGGTCGGTAACAATAACATCCATCCCCAATTTTTGTGCTTCTTTGATTTCTTCAATATCTGAAATTCCACAATCAATGGTTATAATCAAAGTCACTCCGTTTTCGGAAAACTTTTTAATCGCCTCAATATTCAAACTGTAACCCTCGTTATGTCGATGAGGAATATAATTTTCAAAATTTTTATAACCGATTTTTTTGAAAAAATCGTGAAGCACCACCGCCCCCGGAATTCCATCGGCATCGTAATCACTGAAAATTAAAATTTTTTCGTTTTGGTTAATGGCTTTTAAAATTCTTTCAACTGACTTTTTCATATCTTTCAAAAGAAAAGGATCGTAAGTGTCGCGATAATAATCAGGTTTTAAAAATTTTTCCGCTTCTTCACGAGTTTCAATTCCCCGAGAAAATAAAAGTTGCCCAAGCAGTTCAGGGTAAATTTCAAATTCTTTTTTTGCCTTTTCCGGCAAATTATTATCAGTTAAAACAAACTTTTGCATTTCAATATTTTAGCATAACGGGAGATTTAAGATTTATAATTAAAGATTTAAGAAACAAAAAAATCGGTTTGTAAAACAGCAGAAAGAAGCCAACAGCCTATAGCTTACAGCCGACAGCCATCACGAAACGAATTTTGGCTTCGCCAAAATTCATTTTCATAATTCTTTATTAATAATTCATGCTTCAATATTCTTAATTCACAAACCCTAATTATTCGTAATTCTGTTTTATTTTTGGTAAAATAAAACACATGAATGATTGTTTATTTTGCAAAATAATAAAAGGTGAAATTCCAAGCCATAAAGTCTACGAAGATGAAAATGTTTTCGCTTTTTTGGATATTAGACCACTAAACCCAGGGCATACCTTAGTCATACCAAAAAAACATTTTCGTTGGGTTTGGGATATAGACGACATTGGAGATTACTATAAAAAAATTGGAATAATTGCCAATGCAATAAAAAAATCATTTGAAACAGATTATATTGTGTCTTTGGTTTTTGGTGAGGAAATCCACCATGCTCATGTTTGGTTAATACCACGATTCGAAAACGATGGGCACGGGGGTTCAATCGATTTGAATAATATAAAAGAAATCAGCAAAGAAAAAATGGAAAAAATTGCTAAAAAAATAAAAGAAGAAATAATTTAAATAACGACAGATGTCAGACATCTGTCGTTTTGATTTTTAATGATTGTTTGATAAACTTCAGTGAGACAGTTTTTTTGCAGTTAAAATTCAAAATGGGGAGAAAAAAAATGGAACAAACATTTTGTAAAATGACACTTTTTTTAATCAAAGATTGGGATTCTTTTCAAACTGCAATGAGAACTTGCTTGTGAATCTCCAAGTTGATTAAAAAAACAGATAACCGCACAAAAATCTATGGCGGTTATTTTTTTACTTTAAATGGGTTATATTTCACTTGGGAGTGAAAATTTCAACGAGCAACCGCCGGATATCGCCACAAAAATGAAGGCTTTTAATAATATTTGGTTTTTATTTACGATCGTAAATAAAAACCAAAATGTAAGTCTAAAAAACAAAAAGTTAAAAAAACCGAGGAGTAAATCTTCTTAATGATTTTTAATTATAAATTATGAGTTGTAAAAACTTTTTTGTCTTTCCTAGCGTCCCGCTACTTAATGTTTGTATTTAAAGCTTCAACCCCCGAAAGAGTCTCACCGGTTAAAAACTCAACCATCGCTCCTCCACCGGTGGAAATAAAATCAAACCTGTCTTCAAAATCCAAATCAAAAATATTCGCCACAGTGTCCCCCCCTCCGGCAATCACCTTCGCTTTTGAACCGGAAATAATTCTGATTAAATCGGAAGTGGCTCGGTTAAATCCTTTTTGATAATTTCCCAACGGTCCGTTGAACAAAACAAACTTGGCATCTTTTATTATTTCTTTCAATTGCAAAACCGTTTCTGGACCGGCATCAAAAATCATCTCATCATCAAAAACTTCATCCGGATATTTCACTGCCGTGGTATTGCTTTTTTTAACAACAACATCCACCGGCAAGATTAACTTTTTATTTTTTAATAAACTATCTAATTTAAAATCCTCATTAGAAACAACGGAGGAACCGATATTAAATCCTTTTTCTCTGAAAAAATCATTTGCCAAAGCTCCTCCGATAAAAACAGTGTCGTAAACTTTCAAATTTTTTTTAATTAAAGGCAGTTTTGTCCGAAATTTATTCCCGCCCAAAATAAACACGGCGGGATGCTGAGGTTTGAAACACTGTGACAAGTTTTTGATTTCCTCTTCAAACAAAATCCCCGAATAACTTGGCAAATATTTTGGAATTCCAACTATTGAAGCGTGCTTTCTGTGAGAAACGGCAAAAGCTTCGTTTACGAAAATATCACCCAGAGAAACCAGTTTTTTTACAAAAGCGATTGAGTTTTTCGTTTCCCCGTCATATTTTCTCAAATTTTCCAGCATCACAATTTCTCCCTCACCGACATTTAAAATTCTTTTGTCTGAAATGTCTTCAACAAATTCCATTTTTACAGTCTTTTTAAAATAATTGAAAACAGGTTTTAAAGAATCTGTTTTTTCTCTTCCAACGTGACTTAAAATGATTATTTTTGCTTTTTTCTTTTGTAAAAATTCCAAAGTGGGAATAATTTTTTTAATTTTAAAATCATTCATCACTGTCCCTTTTTCAACAGGAACATTCAAATCAAGTCTCAACAAAACTCTTTTCCCTCTTAAATTTTTAGCATCTTTGATGTTTTTCATAATGACTATTTTATACGATATTTCAAAATAGTCATGACTATTTTGAAATGGCTTAATTTTTTTACGAGTCGGCATCCATTTTTATCATTCTTTGAAATTAAAAATTTTATTGGTATTGGAAATTGGGTATTGAATTTTAGAAATTTTTTAAATATTCGCTATTTTCAAAATCTCACCGAATTTCCCCGCATCCAAACTCGCCTTCCCCACCAACAATCCATCCACACCTCCTTCCTCCAAAATTTCTTTGGTATTTTTAGGATTTACCGAACCGCCATACAAAATTTGTGGCATTTTTGTTTTGATTCCAAATCTGTCGGACAAAACTTTTTTAATAAAAATCACCATTTCTTGAATTTCAGAAGGGAGCACAGCTTTTCCCCCGCTATTATTGCTAATCGCCCAAATCGGCTCATAAGCAACCAGGATATTTTTCAAACTGCCAGCATTAACACCTTCCAACGAATCCAAAATTTCATTTTTCAAAAAATCAAAATATTTTGCATTTTCATCTCTTTCTTTTTCTCCAACGCAAAAAATTACATTCAGGCCAGATCTAAGAGATGCTTTTATTTTCTCATTGATAATTTGATTGTCTTCTCCTAAAGCTCGTCTTTCCGAATGCCCGACAATCACATAATCAACTTTATTTTTCTTTAACATATTAGGAGAAACAGCTCCTGTAAAAGAACCTTTATTTTCTGAAAAAACATTTTGAGCTCCAATCGCAACCCTGTGACCTTTATACAAACTTACCAATTCATTTAAATAAATATAAGGTGGGCAAACAACAGTTTGCACACCCGACAATTTACCGGCGGTTTTTTTAATTCCCAAAAACATTTTCTTGGCTTCAATTAAACTTTCGGGATTCATTTTCCAATTAGCAATAATAATTTTTTTATCTTTTTTCATATCAATATATTATCATATTTTCGGTTTGTTATATATAATCCGAATACCCCGAAAACATAATCCTAATACTACAAATGTTATCCGAACCTGCCCGCTCGTTGCCCGCCCGCAACGACTTCGTCTTGCGATGTCGGGCGGGCCTCGCAGTGGCAGGCGGGTGTCACGAAAAAACAAATCCGAATTCCGTCTCTGCGAGGAGTTTGGTTGAAAAATTTTGAATAAAAAAATGACTAGTCATTTTTTTATTCAAAATTTTTCAACCAAACGACGCGACAGTCCAGCGTCATAATCGTTTTCGTCTCTGCGAGCTTCGGAACGAAGTGGAGAAGTGCGACAAACCAGCGTCGTTTTTTTCTGGATTGCCACGGATTTTTTGAAAGAATTTTTTAAATGAAATTTGCTTTGCAAATTTTATTTAAAAAATTCTTTCAAAAAATCCTCGCAAAGACGACAAAATTATAGACAACAAAACGACGAAAAGCTTCGCTTTTCGTCGTTTTTATTTTACATTTTTCATTGTCATTTTGCATTTTGAGATTTCAATTTTACATTTCAAGAATAAATCCAAATTTGGCGCAGGACGAGGAGGTGAGAAAAAATTTTTTGAGCCGTATTTCAAATACGGTGAAAAAAATTTTTCGATACCGACAAAGTCCTGCGCCAAATTTGAATTTATTCTCCCTCTCTCCACTCAATAAACCGATATTCCCCATCCGAAAAAGGAGTCAGTGGGGGCGGATTAATCGCCTGTTTCCTGTCATAAAAATTATTTCTCAAAGCATAGCCGGAACAATAAACCCCGCTACAATTCCAACTGGTACCCACTCTCCCATTAGACACGATTGTCCCTGTCATTTCCAATAAATTTCTTTTTGCATATGTTTGATAAGTAAGAGGGAGATCAGAAATACGGTAATAATTTCTACCGAACCACCCCGTTTGGGCAATAAAAATTCCACTCAAATACATATCGTCAGGAGAATTAAGCGGAATCAAAACTGAATGCTCAGCAACAGCTGTCAACCCGTCAGTCCCGTCTGTTGTGGTATAAGTAATATTACCAGAAAGAATAATATCGGTATCCTGATTAGCGTCTATTAAATTAGCGGAAGCAACGGTAACTTTTCCACTAACAACACCATCAAGCCAAACTCTATCCTCAGCAAAAACCAATCCGCAATCTACCGGCAAAGCATAATTGCTAACAAAATTTTCATGACTGATAATATATCTATCGTGACCCCAACCATCTTCAGTAGAATAACTCTTAATAGAAATCGTTCCTGTCACTTCATAAACATCAAAGCTCCTGTCATTTTTTAAAACAATGTGGTAGCCTTCGTAACCGGACGGAGCCAAATAAACTCCAATCGTTTGAGCTATGTTTTTCATATTAACCAAATCCAAAGTAATATTGTTAAAATCAATCGGAACAACCGGAAACTCCCATAAAACGAAACCTGGTCCGGATCCGAAAACTCCATCCACTGTTGTCGCCGGAGAACATCCAAACGAAGAAGTGCATGTCCATTCAGAAACACTGCTTGAAACGGTAGATTGATTCACTCCATCCATTCTGATACCGCCATTTGAATGGTATCTCCCTTTAATATTTCTGTCTGCCCCTGCCCACACATCACTGTTTATAATGTAAGAATATTCGGCAACAGACGGGCGAGCATATTTCCCATAGACAACTCTTTTTGAATCCGGATTTTTATAGGTCCACCCTGTAGATTCTATATCAACGGAATAAACTTCTCCACAAGAAGTATTCCCCCCGATATCCAAAGAAAATTTACCGATGGCTCCGCCTTCCGGGTCAAGATATTCGTGTTCATACGGACCCGCTACTCCCGTTCCGTCCTGAAAATCTTCCGGGTAATGCGACAAAAACCATTTATAATAATCCAACCCGGCTTCAGAAATCTGCATTGCAACTCCTCTGTTTTCTTTGGAAAAAGAAAGTTTATTTTGAACAAAAATAAAACCAGCTAACGAGTAAAAAATCATAATAAAAATACCTGAAAAAACAAGCGCGAACAAAACCATTGACCCTTTTTTATAATTTTTTTTGTTCATTTTTTAATTTAATTAATTACAAATTAGTTTTTAAATTTCTAAGTGTCACTCCGGATAATAAAACAAAATTACCGGGTTGTCTGTTTACATCAACATTCACAATTAAATTCACTTTAATAAAAGAAATATCAACAATACTGGACAAATCAGTTATTTCCACTCCGTCTTGATTAAAATATTGAAAAACATCGGAAGATTCTTCTGAATTCATAATGTTGTCAGAAACAACTGAAATGACTTCATCCGTATCGTGGTAAGAAAGAGGGCTTCCCAACGGTTCAGTTAATCCTTTTTTGAAATCACTCCCATCTAAAAAATAACGGACTCTTTCCACATTATTATCTCTATCAATATCGCTGTAAAAATAAAAAGAATTTTCTGAAGCTGAAATTATCGGGTAAGAACCCTCGTCAGAATAAACTGCTTCTCTTATATCACGAACCATAAATTCAACACCTCTTCTCGCACTTTCTATTGCGAAAGCTTGATCAAGACTGTATCTGTTTACTTTATAAAAATAAATTATTGAAGAAAAAAGAACCACCACAATAATAGAAAATATTGAAACTGAAACAACCACTTCAATTAAAGTTAAACCACCGTTTGTTTTTTTATTTAGTTTGTTTTTCATTTTTAATTTTATATAATCCTAATACTACAAATGATATCCGAATGCCACGAAAAAACGAATACGAATGATACGAAAATTCGTTAAAGAAAATCTGAAAGATTTTCGTCTTTGCGAGGATTTTTTGAAAGAATTTTTTAAATGAAATTTGCTTTGCAAATTTCATTTAAAAAATTCTTTCAAAAAATCCGTGGCAATCCAGAAAAAAACGACGCTGGTTTGTCGCACTTCTCCACTTCGTTCCGAAGCTCGCAGAGACGAAAACGATTATGAC
>JAHIOZ010000038.1 GCA_018894995.1 Patescibacteria group bacterium
AGTATGCTTAACTCATTTATTCGTATCATCCGTCGTTCTAAAAACTAAAAACTATCGACTGAAAACTTTTTAAAGTATTCGGATTATACTACCAACTACAAACTACTCACTACCAACTAACTAACTTTTAACTTCTTTTAACTTTCCACTTTATACTTTATACTTACTCATATGGAGGAAAAAGAAACGGAAAAAAAAATAATAGAAGGAAGTGAAACTTCCAACCCTAATGCCTTTGCTGAGGGAATTGAAATTATGCCGTCTAATGATAAAATAGATTCTGAAAAAGAAGAAAACAAACAAGGAAAAGAAGAAATAAAAAATGAAAACGAAGAAGAAGGAAAAGAAAAACCCATCCAAGAAATAAATATTGACAAGGAAGCACCCAAAATTCAAACCGAAAAAATCCCAGAAATTGAAACTAAAAAAACACCTGATGAAAAAAAAGAAGGAAAGGAAGAAAAAATTATACCAAAAACAGACCTCGAAAAAAGTGACTTGAAAATGGGAGAGGAAATCCAAGAAATGGTAAGAAAAGAAACAGGGGTAATCGGTGGAAAAGAACCAAAATCTTTAATGAGAACAGTTAGAACCTACCAAGGTGATGTTGCGGGGATTTTAAAAAATCAAAAAACATCATTTACTAAAATGGTAATAGCCGAGGAGGAGAGAAAAAGAGGAAAAGGAAAAACAATAAATGAAAAAAAGAAAACAAGAAAAACAACAACAATATTAGGAGTTTTTTTAATCATCGTTATGGCAGGGGCTTATCTTTTTTTGGAAAACCAAAACTCTCAACCAAAAACAATAATAGAAATTAAAATACCAACAATAATTTTTCCAAATTATCAACGAGAAATTTTATTAAAAAATCTAGAAAAAAGAACTATTACAAAAACAATAAAAGAAGAAGAACTTAATATTTTAATTCCTCTCGGATCAATAATGCAACTATACTTAACAAGAGAGGATTTAAAAAAAGAATATATAGTTGAACAAACAGAAGGATATAAAATTATTTTAACAACGGAGGTTTTTCTAAATTCTCTAGAAACAAAAGTATCAAATTCATTAACAAGGGCTTTGAAACCGGATTTTGTTTTTGGTTATCACTCATCTCTGGGAAACAATCCTTTTTTGTTGTTTAAGGTAAAATCTTACGAAAATGTTTACGCGGGAATGTTAGATTGGGAAAAATATATGTATAATGACTTAATTGATATTTTTAAAAGAGAAAATTCTACACTATCTTTAAACGAAGAAACAATGACTTTCAAAGATATAGTTGTTATGAACAAAGATGTTAGAGCTATCTTAAACAAAGAAGGCAAAATAGAATTTGCTTATTCTTTTCCGGACAAAAGCACTCTGGTGATAGCAAACAACAAAACAACCCTAGAAGAAATTTTTCGTCGCGTATTAATGGCTAACTTAGAAAGAAAAAATTAAAATAAATAATGGAAACAGAAGAAACTCTTAAAAAAACAAAACTATTTTGGGACAATAATTATTTTTTAATTTTGTCTTTAATTTTGCTTTTTTTAATTATTTTATTGCAACCGCAACAAATGTCTCTGGTTCCTATTTTTTTCGGCGATAGCAAAATAGCAATGTTTGATTTGTGGTCAATTCAACACTTTTTAACCGGTGTTTTAATAGGGTCTTTGTTGTTAAATTCCGAAAACAGAGAGACAAAAAAATGGCAAAAAATAATTCCTTTTATTTTATTTTTGGCTCTCGGTTGGGAATTGGCGGAAATCTATTTGGAAACGGGAGTTGTTTTAAAAAATTGGACAGGATTTGAACATTGGACAAACAGAATGATAGCAGATCCTTTTGTAACATTAATGGGTGGTATCACGGGTTATTCTGTAAAAGATTCGTGGAAAATAGCCATAGTCCCTGTTGTTATGTGGCTTGTAATAAAAGCTATTATCATTTAACTTTGTTTGTGATAGTATTTAGATATGAAAAAATCAGATACAGAAAAATTTAAAAAGTTGCTTGAAGAAGAATTGGTTTTGCTTGAAAAAGAGCTTTCCGGTTTAGGTATAAAAAATCCTACCAACCCTTCCGACTGGACGCCAAAAATGCCAGAGGAAAATATTTCCCCCGCGGATGAAAATGAGGTTGCCGACACAATAGATGACGCCCAAATAAACAATGCAATTGTTAATGATTTGGAAGTTCGCTACAACAATATTAAAAAAGCTTTGCAAAAAATTGAGGAAGGAAATTACGGAAAGTGTGAAATAAACAACCACCCAATTGATGAAAAAAGATTGGAAGCCAACCCATCGGCGAGAACTTGTAAGGAACATATGAACGAAGATTTACAATAAAAAAACAAAATTAAAAATACCAAAATATTTGCGGTCGCAAATATTTTGGTATTTTTAATTTTGTTTTTTTATTGTAAATCTTCTTTAATTTCGAATGACGAATTTCGAATTTCGAAACACGAACGAACGACAAACAAACCCCGACGAATTTTCCTTCGGAAAATTCGTCGGGGTTTGTTTCCGCGTATTTCCTCATTCATTACGCGCGTGCCCCATTAAACTTGTTTTTTACGGGGACCTTCCGCGGTTCGTTATTTTTTAGGATTTAGAGTTTAGAATTTAGAGCTTTCTATTATAAATTTTTTATTTATAATAGATGTATGTTTGCTAAAATCTACTCCGCTCAAACCAACCTGTTAAAAGCGCGAATTATTGATATTGAAGTTGATATAACAAAAAAGACTCTTCACTCTTTTTCGGTTGTTGGACTGCCAGACAAAGCAGTTGAAGAATCTCGCGACAGGGTATCAGCGGCAATTAAAAACTCAGGTTTTAAATCGCCAAAATCTAAAAACCAAAAAATAATTATTGCTCTTGCTCCGGCCAATCTTAAAAAAGAAGGTCCCAATTTTGATTTAGGAATCGCTTTGGCATATTTATTGGCAACTGAAGAAATTGAATTTGACCCGTCAAACAAAATATTTTTAGGCGAACTTTCTTTAGACGGAAAATTAAGAAAAACAAAAGGGGTACTTCCTTTGGTTCAAGAAGCAAAAAGGAAGGGTTTTACGGAAGTATATTTACCTAAAGAAAATGTAATTGAAGGGGCTTTAATTGAAGGAATTAAAGTGTTTGGTGCCGAAAGTTTGGAAGATGTTATTGACCACCTGAACGAAAATAAAGAATACAAAATATCACCTCAACCAACAACAAAAATAAAACTGGGAAAAAGCAAAGCTTCCATTGATTTCTCTGATGTAAAAGGGCAAGAAACAGCCAAAGTTGGTTTAATAATAGCGGCAGCGGGCGGACACAATATCGCTATGTTTGGACCTCCCGGAACAGGAAAAACAATGCTTGCCAAAGCTTTTTGTGGGATTCTTCCACCCCTTTCTTTTGAAGATATTTTAGAAGTTACCTCTATTCATTCTGTTGCAGGAGCTCTAACCAAAAACATCATCACAGAATCGCCGTTTAGAGCTCCTCATCACACATCTTCTCATATTTCGGTTGTAGGCGGGGGAACTTTTCCCAAACCTGGGGAAGTCACTTTGGCTCACAAAGGAGTTTTGTTTGTGGATGAATTCCCCGAGTTTGACAGGCGAGTAATTGACTCTCTTCGCCAACCGTTGGAAGATAAAATTATCAGTATTTCCCGAGCTCGGGGTTCGGCAATTTTCCCCGCTAACTTTATTCTTATCGCCACAATGAATCCATGCCCTTGCGGTTATTATCAATCAAAAAGTAAAGAATGCACTTGCACCTCCAATCAAATAAACAATTACAAAAGAAAAATTTCCGGGCCGATTGTTGATAGAATAGATTTGTGGGTGGAGGTTTCTGATGTTAATTACGAACAACTTTCAAACATTACAAACAACGGGGATAATTCAGAAACAATCAAAGAAAAGATTTTGTTGGCGCGACAAAAACAAATTGAAAGATTTGGTAGTAACAAAACAAACAGTGATATGAGTGCAAAAGATATAGAAAAATATATTGATTTAAAACCAGAAATAAAAGTTATTTTGAACGACTCGGCTACGAGAATGAAGTTGTCAGCCCGTGCTTATCACAAAATAAT
>JAHIOZ010000039.1 GCA_018894995.1 Patescibacteria group bacterium
ATTCATATCAATAAAAGCACTCCTTATTGGAGTGCTTTTATTATATCATGGAGTTTCGTAATTGAGAGTTATTAAGAGTCTTATATCTTTTCTCGTCGCTGTTTTTTAAATATTTTAAATGTTTTCTTCTGTCGGCAACCATTTGAAGCAACCCTCTTCTTGAGTGGTTATCTTTGTTGTTTTTCTTAAGGTGTGATGAGAGTTCTTCAATTTTCTTTGTTAAAATAGAAACTTGCGCCTCCGGAGATCCGGTGTCTGTATCATGAATTCTTGTCTTTTTGATGGCATTCGCCTTTTTTGTCTTTGTTAACATAACCGAAATATTATCACATACTATTGAAAAATGCAAGTATTTTATGGTTATAATTAAAATATTGCAAATAAACACCCGAATATCTTAAATACAAACGACGGCGGAAAGCGAAGCTTTTCACCGTCAGCACTTTTGACTTTATTAACTTTATAAACTTTTGACTAGTCATTATAACTTCTAAATTTTCAATTTAGAAGTTATAATGACTATATGTCGCACAATTTAAAACAACTTGAAAAAGAATTTTTGGAATATTTGGAAATAGAAAAAGGGCGAAGTTTAAAAACTATTGAAAATTATGACAGATATTTGAAAAGTTATTTTAGTTTTTCCAAAATAACTGAGTCAAAAGACATAACTGACGATAATGTCAGGGAATTTCGTCTTTGGCTGAACAGAAGATCTGGTCACAACGACGGTGATACTTTAAAAAAGAAAACCCAAAATTATTATTTGATTGCTTTGAGAGTTTTTTTGAAATATTTGGCAAAAAGAGATATAAAATCACTTGCTCCTGATAAAATTGAGTTGGCTAAAGTAAGTGAGAGGTCTCTTGACCTTATTTCTCACGATGAACTTATCCGCTTGATGGATGCTCCCACCCTATCCAAAACAGGTGAGGAAGACAAAGATTTAAAAAGTTTTCGTGATAAGGCAGTATTAGAATTGCTTTTTTCTACCGGTTTGCGTGTGTCTGAGCTTTGTTCTTTAAATTGCGACATTGATTTAAAAAAGGACGAAATGTCAATTCGCGGAAAAGGTGAAAAAGTTCGGGTGGTTTTTTTGTCACAAGAAGCGAAAGATGCTGTAGCTGAATATTTAAAACATCGCAAAGATATGGAAGAAGCCCTTTTTGTTTCCTTGGGGACAAATGAAAATAAAAGATTAGATTCCCGTTCAATACAAAGAATTGTAAAACACTATGCTATTAAAGCAGGGATAACAAAAAAGGTTACACCTCATGTTATCCGACATTCTTTTGCCACCGATTTGTTGCAAAACGGCGCCGATTTGCGCTCGGTGCAAATGATGTTAGGACATTCAAGTATAACCACAACCCAGATTTATACTCATATTACAGATAAGCAGTTGGGGGATGTGCATAAAAAATTTCACAATAAGAGAAGCTGATATCCAACAGTCAATAACTGACAGCCAGAAAGTGAATTTTGGCTAAAGCCAAAATTCACCCGCCAATCATATAATCAATCAATTAAAAATCTAAACTTTATAAAGTTTCTCAAAAATATCAAACTTTATAAAGTTTGTTGAAAAACTAGGGATAACTTCTGCTTGCTTAATATACAAGATGTGGTATATTGAACTTAATAGTAACCACTTTAGGTTACTATCACAGACAAAATGACAAATTTAGCCGAAAAAGTATTAAAATTAACAACTCTTGAAAAAACCGTTTTCACAACAAACGATTTGATGCTTATTTGGGGTGTTCCAAACAAAAATGTTTTAAAAAATACAGTTTATAGGGTTGTAAAAAAGGGTTTGCTCACTCGTATTTCTAAAGGGCTATACGGGTTAAAAAATGTGGAACCTGATCTTTTTGAAATAGCTTCAAAATTGAAAAAGAATTCATATATAAGTTTTGAAACGGTCTTGTCAAACAAAGGCGTTATTTTCCAATATTATGATGATTTATTTTTAGCGAGCAATAAAACTGTTTCTTTAAAAAATAAAGAAAATAAGTTTGTTTACAGAAAACTACCTGACAGAATTCTTTTGAGCAGAGAGGGTGTTGAAAGCAAAAATAATTATTTCATTGCTACTGCCGAAAGAGCAATTTGTGATAAAATTTATAAAGACGGACTTACTTATTTTGATGATATTTCAGTGGTTGATAAAAAAAAGGTTTTTGAAATTGCAAAAATTTATAAAAATAAAAGATTTGAGGGCAACATTAAAAAATTGTTTAAATAAACATTTCTATAAAAAAATATGAGAGTAGATAAAAACAGACACAAAAAAATAATGTTAAATATTTTGGCGGATATTTCAAAAAATTCAGCCGTATCCCCTTTCGTCGGTTTTAAAGGAGGCACCGCCTGTTATTTTTTGTATGGGTTGGACAGGTTTTCTGTTGATTTGGATTTTGATTTGTTGGATATGGAAAAAATTGAAGAGGTTAAAGAAGAAATAAAAAATATATTAGTTAAGTATGGAACTTTAAAAGAGGATTCTGAAAAAACAACTTTTAAAATTGTCTATAATTCTGAATCTTCCGCTTTGAAAATTGACTTGTCAACGAGGGATGACATCAATAGATTTAATAGTTACGAAGTAAAAGATATTGTGTCCTCCGTTCCTTTAAAAATTTTGTCGAAGGAAGATATCTTCGCGCACAAATTAGTTGCGGTTACTGACCGATATAATAATAAAACTCGGAAAGACAGGGTTATTGCCAATAGAGACATTTATGATATTTATTTTTTCTTCACTCACAATTTTGGTTTTAATGAAAAAATAATAGAACTAAGGACAGGAAAGACCGTTGTTGATTATTTAAATTATTTGATTGATTTCATTAAAAACAATGTTGATAACAAAAATATTTTAGACGGGTTGGGATCTCTGGCAGATGAAGAAAAAAGAGTTTGGATAAAAGAAAATTTAAAAAAAGAAATCTTGATTTTGTTGGAAATTGAGAAAAAAAGCAGGATAAATTTATGAAAATAATTTCTTGGAATGTAAATGGAATAAGGGCTTGGTATAAAAAAGGTCTTTTGGATTGGATTATTCAATATGACCCGGATATTTTTTGTGTCCAAGAAACCAAAGCTCATCCGGAACAATTACCGGAAGATTTAAAGGACATTGATGGATATTTTTCTTATTTTTCTTCTTCGCAATTAAAAAAGGGTTACAGTGGCGTGGCGGTTTATACAAAAACAAAACCGGAAAAGGTTGAATATGGAATGGGGATTGAAAAATTTGATCAAGAAGGAAGATTTTTAGCTTTATATTTTAAAAATTTTGTTTTGATTAACTGTTATTTCCCTAACGGAGGAATGGGGCCTCACAGATTGGAATATAAAATGGAGTTTTACGAAACCTTTTTAAAATTTATTAAGAAATTTGAGGAACAAAACCAAAATGTTGTTTTTTGCGGTGATGTAAATACTGCACACAAAGAAATTGATTTGGCGAGACCGAAAGAAAATCAACATAACACAGGCTTTTTGCCTGAAGAAAGAGCTTGGATTGACGATGTTATTCAAAACAACTTTGTTGATGTTTACCGAGCTTTTTATCCTGAGAAACCGGATGCCTACACTTATTGGGATATGAAGACCAGAGCAAGGGATAGAAATGTAGGTTGGAGAATAGATTATTTTTTTGTTTCTCATAACTTTATGAAACAAGTTAAAGATATGAAAATATTAGATGATGTCTATGGTTCAGATCACGCACCAATCGTTTTGATTTTAAATTAAAATCAAAACGATTGGAAATCCTAGACACTAAACTCTAAATTCTAAACCCCCACACCTTTATTTTTAATAAAAATAAAGGTGTGGGGGTAAATAAAATCAAAATTCAAATTTTTAAAATTCAAAATAAAAGAATGAAACAACGAAAGTTTACAAGGTAAACTTTCGTTGTTTTTGTTGTATTTATATTTTTTCCAATTTGTTTAGAATTTAGAG
>JAHIOZ010000040.1 GCA_018894995.1 Patescibacteria group bacterium
AAAATCTCAGACCCAAAAGCGATAGCTTTTGGGTCTTTAGATTTTGTGCCGAGGAGAGGACTTGAAGAGAGCTGGCGGTATACAAGATAAATTTTAAGATGTAACGAAGTGAAATCAAATTAAAATTTAGGCTTGTCGCCAGTGACGTGACGACGAGTTCTTAATGAAGACGAGTCCTGAAGGGCGAAGTCTGAATTTAGAATTGGAAGTCAAGTCCTCTCCTCGGCACAAAACAACACCCCTTTTATTTAAACAAATTATTGATATAATGATAAGTAACATAATTTATTAAATTATTAATTTAACAAAAAAATTTATGACTATTATTATTTTGGCTATTTTAGCCGTTATCATATTTTGGGTAATTTTGACCTACAATGGTTTTATAAAAATAATCAATCGAGCCAAAGAAGCTTGGGCGGATATTGATGTGCAATTAAAGAGACGATATGATCTTATTCCAAACCTTGTAAATACCGTTAAGGGTTATATGACCCACGAGCAGGGGACTTTTGAAAAGATTACTCAGGCAAGATCCAATGCAATGAATGCTCAAGGAGTTGAAGAAAAAGCTCAATCTGAAAATATGTTGTCAGGGGCTTTGAAATCACTTTTTGCGGTTGCAGAAAGCTATCCTGATTTGAAAGCAAACCAAAATTTTATTGAATTGCAAAGAGAACTTTCCGATACTGAAAATAAAATTCAATCAGCGCGTCGTTTTTACAACAGCAACGTAAGAGATTTAAATATCAAGATTGAATCTTTCCCTGCAAACGCAATCGCTAAAATGTTTAATTTTGCAAAAAGAGAATTTTTCGAATTAGAGGGAGGTTCGGAAGAAAGAGAACCGGTTAAGGTTAATTTTTAGGGTTTAGGGTTATAGGGACGAATTTTGCCTTTGGCAAAATTCGTCCGTCGTGTTTAAAAATTAAATCATTTAAAAATTCAAAATTGTTTTTAAATTAAAAATTTATTGTTCGAAATTCAATCAAAATTTAAAATTCAAAATTTAAAATTTAAAAACTGCTACAAACTTAAAAAAATGACTTTATACACTCATCAAGATGAAAATGTCAGAAAAACATGGTTTTTAATGATCATATTTTTAGTGGTTGTTATTTTAATTGGTTGGGCATTTAGTTTTTCTTTTGATAATCCTATAATTTTGTATGTAGCGATTGCTTTCAGTTTAATAATGAATTTTTCTAGCTATTGGTATTCTGATAAAATTGCATTAAAAATTTCTGGTGCTCGTCCGGCTGACAGGGGGCAGTTTAAAGATTTATTAAACATAGTGGAAAATCTTTCCATTACAGCAGGACTGCCAATGCCAAAAGTTTATGTTATAAGCGATGCTTCTCCTAATGCTTTTGCAACAGGCAGGAACAGCAAAAATTCGGCTGTGGCAGTGACAACTGGATTATTGGACATACTTGATAGAAGCGAATTAGAAGGAGTAATTGCTCACGAGTTATCTCACATTGGAAATAGAGATATTCTTTTATCAACAATAGTTGTTGTTTTGGTTGGCTTCGTGGCTTTGCTTTCAGATTTTTTTCTTAGGTGGAGTTTTTGGGGTGGGGGAAGTAGAAATAATGACTCCGGAGGCAGAATGAAACTCATAATGATTATTGTCGGAGTAGCTTTGTCTATTTTGGCACCGATAGCCACTTCACTTATCCAGTTGGCTATTTCTCGAAAAAGAGAATTTTTGGCAGATGCTTCAGGGGCACTTTTAACTCGTTATCCGGAAGGACTGGCAAATGCTTTAAAAAAAATTTCTGCTAATCCAACTCCTTTAAAAAGAGCAAACAAAGCGACCGCCCATATGTATATTTCCAATCCTTTTAAAGCTAAAAATGTTTCAAAATTGTTTATGACTCATCCTCCCGTTGAGGAGAGAATAAATGCTTTGTTGAGTAAGTAGTTTTTAGTTGAGAGTTTTTAGTTTTTAGAAACAAAAATTTTAGTTTTTTCTCTTCATTCAAATTTTGTTCCCGCTATCCGTGACACAAAAATAAAACAGTGTTTAACACTGTTTTATTTTTAACTGTGTGGAGAATAGGATTTGAATTCTTGAAGGCTTTTATTCCTTACACACCACCGACACAAAGCGGAGGAGACAGGATTTGGTCTCCAGTTCTAAATAAAAATTTTGTTTCCGCTTCGCTTCAACTTATTTTTATTAAGAACTCGCGACCCCGCTCGCTCAAATTTTTCTTCCATTACATTCCAGAAAAATATATTCGCTCGGTTCAAATCCTTCCTTCCTAATTTTCCTTGCAGGTTGATAATGTTAAATACCTCAGTCGGTATTTAACATTATCAATGCGGGCAACCTCGGGCTGGAACTGTGGTCGGTTAAGCCTGGTAAGGTCATTTTTAACTATTTTAATTAATCAAATAGAAGGTTCTTCGTGCATATTTATTTTTTTAATTAATCAGAAAAAAATTTAAGTTTAGGCCATTTTTCAAACCACTGTTTCTTTTTTGCTCTTTCTTTAACCACTTCTAGATTACCTGGGAATTTTGGACATGGTCTAATAATCAAATTTACTAAATCATCTATTCCATAAGGGGCGATAAGTTTTAAATTACCATTTTCAAGTTTGACTCCTAATCCCGTCGCTGTTTCTGGCCACTGGGAAAGTGCATCTTCTGTTGATTTGTAAGGGGGGATGCCGTTAAATTTATGAGCATAGAATTCATTTACTATTTCCCAATTAATCCCTGTCTGCTCTTTTAGTTTTTGTGAAAAATCTTCATCAGTTTTTTTATCATTTCCTTCTGGATCATAATAAACTAAATCAATATCAGGTGTATCAACTTTTGAATTTGAAAATCCATGCAAATGATCCCATACCTTATTTCTTACAAAACCAGCACCAATAACCCAGTCAGGAAAATCGAGATCTTCTGCAATTTTTAAGACTTTCATCATCCATTTGTCTTTTTTTATTAAATTTAAAATATCTTGGTCGTTCATATTTTTTGGATTCCTCGTGCTAGCACGATGTTGCGGAGAGGACAGGATTTGAACCTGCGGTGGGTTTACCCCACACTCGCTTTCCAAGCGAGCACCTTAAACCGCTCAGCCACCTCTCCGTTTTAATTAAATTACGACTGGATTGTCACGCATGACACCATTTTTTAGTTTTTTGAAAAACTTTGTTTTTCAAAAAACTAAAAAATGGTGTCATGCTCGCAAAGACGACGATAGTATAATCGTTGATATTTATTCTTTAACATCTTTGCAAAATTTAATTTACTTTTAGATTATAATAGAAAAAGACGATAAAAACAAAGGTAAAAAAAATTTAAAAATTTACATCCTAAAAAATTTATTTTATAAGTTAATATCCACAGTTGTTTTGAAAAAAA
>JAHIOZ010000155.1 GCA_018894995.1 Patescibacteria group bacterium
CAGGTGGGGCTCGGCTCACAGATTTCAGCAGGCAGCAATCTGGTCACCCTGATCGACACCGATCAGTACTGGGTTGAAGTATCCATCCCCGCCGACAGGCTCGACTGGATAAATATTCCGGGGACAAACAGCAGGCAAGGCTCAGCCGTGCGCATCACCCAGCTTACCGGCTGGGGCGGGGACGCCTTCCGCACCGGCGCCGTCAAATCCCTGATGGCAGGAGTCGATCAGCAGAGCAGGATGGCCCGGCTGCTGGTGGAGGTGAAAGACCCCCTCTGCCTGCAACCGGACAACAAGGGCAAACCGCAGTTGACCATCAATACCTTTGTCCAGGTGGAAATACAGGGGAAAACGCTGCCCAGCGCCTTCCGCATCCCCCGCTCGGCCCTGCATGAAGGCGGCCTGGTCTGGCTCATGACCGAGCAGCATACCCTGGATATCCGCCCGGTGAAAATCGCCTGGGATGAAAACGAGTACGTCTTTGTGAAAAACAGTCTGCACGACGGCGACCGGCTCATCACCACCTCTCTTGCCGCACCGGTGCAGGGCATGGCCCTGCGGACCGCAACAGACGACAAGGCGGAGCAGCGTTAATGGCAGACAACCGTCCCCCGGAAATCGCCAAAGGTGCCATTGCCTGGATGGCCGGCCACACGGTGGCGGCCAATCTCCTGATGCTGACCTGTATCATCGGCGGCTTTATCTTCCTGCAGAACATCAAACAGGAGCTTTTCCCGGTTTTTGACGTGGATACGGTGGAGGTGGCGGTTTCCTATCCCGGTGCCAGTCCCGAGGAGGTGGAAAGCGGCATCATCCTGGCAGTGGAAGAGGCGGTCAGCGCCCTTGACGGCGTGGACGAAGTGACTTCCACCGCAGCGGAAGGTCTGGGCCTCGTGTATGTAAAGGCCCTGACCGGCACGGATCTGCAGAAGCTGGCCCAGGACGTGCAAAGCGAGGTTGACCGTATCACCAGCTTTCCAGAGGAGGCCGAAAAACCGCAGATCACCATCCTTACCAACAAGAGGGTCGTCCTCTCCGTGGTCCTTTCCGGCGATGCCGCGCCCGCCTCCCTGCACGAACTTGCCGAGCAGATGCGCGACCAGCTCCTGCAGGACCCTGGTATTACCCAGGTTGACCTCTCCGGGGTGCGGCCACTGGAGATCGGCATCGAAGTTCCCCTGGAAAATCTGCGGCGCTACAATCTCACCCTGGAGGAACTGGCCAGCCGTCTGCGCAATGCCTCGGTTGATCTGCCCGGCGGCTCCATCAAGGCCCAGAGCGGCGAAATCCTGATCCGAGTCAAGGAGCGCCGTGATTTCGGTCGTCAGTTCGCCCGGCTGCCGATCATCACCCAAGACGACGGCAGCCAGGTGCTACTGGAACAGATCGCCACCATCGACGACGGCTACCGTGACAGCGATTATTACGCCACCTATAACGGCAAACCGGCGGTGATGGTCAATGTCTACAGCGTCGGCGACCAGACGCCGATCCAGATTTCCAAAACCGTTCGCAGCCACCTGGAACAGTTCAAGGCCTCTCTGCCCACCGGCATTGAACTCAATGTCCGCCGCGACCGCTCGGAGATCTTTGCCCAGCGCATCGACCTGCTACTGCGCAACAGCGCCATGGGCCTCAGCCTGGTCATGGTGATGCTGGCCCTGTTTCTCGAATTCCGTCTGGCCTTCTGGGTGATGATGGGCATCCCCATCTCCTTCATGGGTTCCTTTATCCTGCTGCCTCTTTTTGGCGTATCCATCAACATGATCTCCCTCTTTGCCTATCTGATCTGTCTGGGTATTGTGGTGGATGACGCCATTGTGGTGGGTGAAAACGTCTACCATTACCGGCAGATGGGGTTACGGCCGCTGGAGGCGGCAGTCAAGGGGGCGCGGGACATGGCCATGCCGGTCACCTTTTCCATCCTGACCAATATCGCCACCTTCATGCCCCTCTATTTCATTCCCGGGACCGACGGCAAGGTATTCCGAGTGATTCCGCTGGTGGTCTGC
>JAHIOZ010000041.1 GCA_018894995.1 Patescibacteria group bacterium
GTTCACAAAGAAATTTGCGGAGCAAATTTCTTTTTAAAAATTCCACTGAAAAATTCCTCTTAAAGATGGTAACCTTTATAATTTTAAATTATCCAAAAGATAGCCAAGATAATTATCTTTTGTTATTACTTCAAATTCCGTATCAGGATATGTTTCTTCCCAAAGTTTTGGAGCTTTTGTTTTTTTATTACTCCATTTACATTCAAATGCTTTTATTTTTCCATGTGATTCTTTAATTATATCAATTTCCACTCCGGTATGTGTTCGCCAAAAATAATAATTATCAGCGGAATCTTTTATAATACTTTGTTTATAAAGTTCCATAAAAATAAAATTTTCCCAAAGACTCCCGATATCATTTCTTAAATTCAGTTTTGAAAATTGACCGATTACGGCATTTCTCACTCCGAGGTCGTAGAAATAATATTTTGATTTTTTTGTTATTTCATTGCGAAGATTTCTGCTGAAGCCGGTTACTTTTTTTATAACAAACATTTTTTCCAAAAGATCAATGTATCTTGAAACCGTTTTCGTACCTGTTTTTAAAGCCACCGCAATTTCGTTTAGCGAGACTTCGTTTCCAATTT
Organism: Patescibacteria group bacterium; assembly: GCA_018894995.1. Taxonomy (GTDB): domain Bacteria; phylum Patescibacteriota; class Minisyncoccia; order Phycocordibacterales; family UBA12079; genus UBA12079. Next base: position 588 of record JAHIOZ010000041.1, read on the forward strand.
GAAAAGCCAACATCCTTGTTATATCTTTCAATAAATCGGGTGATTTTATTTTATCCAAAACGAGAATATCTTTATAGAGATAGGATGATATAAGTTCATTGAGAATTTTTTCTTTTTGTTCGGTATTGTTGCTCAATAATATTTCCGGATATGTTCCGTATATAAGAAAATTTTCCAAATTCTTTTGCAATTCAAAACGATTCTCACCTATTTCTTGTTGGGAAAATGGCAAAAGCGTCATTTTAAAATGTCTTCCTGTAAGAGGTTCGCCAATTTGATTTGACAGCTCAAAAGAAGACGACCCAGTCAAAATAATTTCTTTTTCCGGATAAGTATCTATTATCATCTTTGTCCCTATCCCTATGTTTGGAATTTGTTGGGCTTCATCAATGGCAATAATGTCGTATGGGTTTGAAAAATCAAGAATATTATCCCTGATTTGTGAAGAAAAAAGCTCTCTTATCTTAATATCGTCACCGACAGCATAAATGATTTTTTTGTCTTTTTGTTCGTCAAGATATTTTTTTAGAAGAGTTGTTTTCCCAACTCTGCGAGGACCGTAGATAATCAAAGCCCTTTTTTTATATATTGATGAAGATATTGTTTGTTTCCTTTGAATTTTCATATTTTATATGATATACCAAGTCACAAAATAAGTCAAATTTGTGGTGTGGAAAACCCTAAATTTGAAATTGTATCAATATAAAGAGTTTTTTGTTCAATTTTTTTTGTAACATTTTGTTACATTAATTGTAATATTTTTCACGGGTATTCATAACATAATGTTGGGATACTTTTCAAATATCAAAAAAACAGTTAATTTGTCGTAAAAAAGACCTTCATTCACGATTTTTAGTATAAAAATCGTGAATGAAGGTCTTTTTTTGTGTTTATTCACGGTTTTTGTTGCAAAAATTGTGAAAACAAAATAAAATTTCTCAATCAAATCTTTTAAATAAAGCTAAAAGACAAACAATAGAAGTTTTTAAAGAAAAAGGTGTTTGGAAGATTAGGGTGTGAGTTGGCAAAAAGTATTTTTGGTTGTTTGGGCTATAAGTTGCTGGCTGTCAGTTAATCCGAAAAAATAAAAAAACATCCTGTTGAGGCTTAACCTCAACAGGATGTTTTTTTATTTTATTTTTTCGGCTTCAAAACCTCATCCACAATCCCATACTTTTTCGCTTCATCAGCTGACATCCAGTAGTCTCTGTCGCTGTCTTTTTCAATTTGAGCTTTTGATTTTCCGGTTGCTTTTGCCATTATTTCGTAAAGCTTGTCTTTAAGTGCGATGATGTGTTTTGCTGTGATTTCAATATCTGATGCTTGTCCTTCAACTCCCGTAAGCGGTTGATGAATCATAACTTCTGAGTTTGGCAAAGCAAATCTTTTTCCTTTCTTTCCTTGCGAGAGGATAACCGCTCCCATTGAGGCTGACATTCCAACACAAACGGTCGCGATGTCCGGTTTGATATTGTTCATTGTATCAATAATTGCAAGCCCGGCTTGAATTTGTCCTCCGGGTGAATTTACATAAAGAGTAATATCTTTTTTTGGATCTTCTGATTCAAGAAATAAAAGTTGAGCAATAATAATATTTGCTGTGTAATCATCAATAGCGCCACCGATGAAGATGATACGGTCTCTAAGCAGGCGAGAGTAGATGTCGTAAGCTCTTTCGCCAAATTGTGATTTTTCTATAACGGTTGGGATTAACATAATATTTTTCTTATGAGCGAAGCCCTAACAATTTTTTTAAAAAATTTGTTAGGGCAAGCGAATTAGAAAAATATTACCCTGTTAAATCAAATTTCGTAGAAATTTGAGACACATTTTTTTAAAAATGTGTTATTTAACACGGGTTGTTTTTGTAAAACGCCACGCTAATTTAATGTATTAAACAATATAAGAAATATAACAGAATTGGAGAAAAGTATAAAGACTTGACTTTGTGTTTTGGGTGTTATATTATGTTAATTAGAAAAACAAGCATATTGAATGAAGTACAACCAACAAAATAAAAAGGAGATATACCATGCCAAAACGACTTGATGTTAACAACATACTCCGTGTAGATCGCACAATCCGTCCATCCTATCCTGATTGGATGGATATGGTTGTTTGCCCAGAATTAGAGGCAACCGGTCCAAACGAGTACAACATCGCTATTGTTGAACAATGGTTAGATGTTCAGCAGAAAGGTGGAAAAAATATTATGGCGGAGTTATTGTACACCGAGTATGATGCCGAGCTCAATTTGAAAAGGTGTTTGAGCCTCCGAGACCTAGAGGAAATATCAAAGAAAGGTGGCACTTTTTTTGACAAGAACTTTAAGATTCGCATAGGGCTGGCGTGGAAATCTGTAATCAAAAGCAAAATAGACGGCAGTTTTCACTGCCCGTATCTCTCTTCTAGTGGTGGATTTGTTGATATTCACTGGTTGTTCCTTGGGGAGAAGTTGGATGGCAGTTGCCCAGCATTCCGATTTAAAACCAACAACAAAAGATTTCAATAAGTTTAATGACCGCATCCTGCAAACAAAAAGGGTGCGGTTTTTTGTTTACCATGCTAATTCAACTATTCTGTTCTTTCTAATTCTAAACAATTAACCCGCAAAAAAACTCGCAAATGCAGTTTTTCTTGCGGGTTTTCTTTTTGTTTAAAAATTCACAACTCCAAAAATTGTTTAACCGACAAATCAGCATCTTTTAAAATTTGATTCAAAAGTCCGAGTTTTAATTCTTTGTGCAATGGAATTGTTATCGGTTTACAATTTATTTTCGCATCGTTTATCAATCTTAAATGACTTCCTTTTTGGCGAGCGATAACATAGCCGATTTTCTCAAGTTTTTTGGCGGTCTTTTTTCCTGAAATAATCGGTAGTTGTTTAGGCATATTGGATGTTTATAGTGTGAATACCGCTAAATTCAGAAATAGATTTTTTATTATCTTCCATACATAATTCGGTCGCTTCTTTTATATTTTCCAAAGCTTCTTCAATTGTTTCTCCTTGCGAGTAACAACCTTCAAAAGCAGGATTTATCACAAAATACCCGCCTTTTTTTTCTTTGTTAAGGATTATCGGAAAAGTTTGATTTTTTGTTTTTGTGGTTCTTCTCATATTGAAAATATAACAGTTTTGAAGAAGATTAAAAAGACTTGACTTTTTTGTTTGTTAATGCTACTCTTTGTGAAGAAAATTGTTA
>JAHIOZ010000042.1 GCA_018894995.1 Patescibacteria group bacterium
AAACAATTCCTGTCGTAACCTCGATTGATTTTCCTCCCCTAATCGCAATCACCGATTGACCCAATCTCAAAGATTCAGAACCAATAAAAACAGGGGCTTTGAAAATGGATTTGAAAATTCCTTCTTCAGAATCAACGGCCTTCAAATATAAAATTCGGCTGTTTTTGTCAAACGGGAAAACTTTCAAACTTACTTTTTTATCACCGATGCTCGCAGAATATATTTCACCGTCAACTATGATACTCGGGTCTGTCGCGATAATTCCGCTTTTATCCACAACAATTCCAAACCCGACAAAATCTTCTCCCTTCTCAGTTTTTTTATAAATTTTTGCAATATTCTTTGAATTTTTTTCTATCGCATCAGCAATTAAATTTTGTTCTTTTACAATGACAACTTCATTTTTTACAATTGCTGTTTGATTGTTAGGAATAACATTTTCAACTGTCTTCTCCACCACCTTGTGAATTGTTTGAGTAATTGCCGGAGGAGCTTGATCCATAAGAGTAATTGTCACGATTCCTGTCGCAATTGAAGTGACAAAGCTGACTAGCAAAGTCAGTAAAATAATTTGCATTTTTGTTAATTGTTCTATATCCATTTGTAAAATATAATAACTTATTATATAAGACTAATCAAGTTTTTATATAATCCGAATACTACGAATGTTATCCGAACCTGCCCGCTCGTTGCCCGCCCGCAACGACTTCATCTTGCGATGTCGGGCGGGGGCCTCGCAGTGGCAGGCGGGTGCCCTGAAAAAAAGAGATAAACATATCGATATACGAATTATGCGAATGATACGAATGATGAAATTTTTTAATTTTTTGTAATTTTTAAAACACGCCGACGAATTTTGCTTCGCAAAATTCGTCGGTAAAAAACATTTTAGGTTTTTGTCTCTGCGAGGAGTTTGGTTGAAAAATTTTGAATAAAAAAAATGACTAGTCATTTTTTTATTCAAAATTTTTCAACCAAACGACGTGGCAGTCCAGCGTCGTTTAACCGTCTTTGCAAGCTTCGGAACGAAGTGAAGAAGTGCGACACAAACTAGCATCGTTTTTTTCTGGATCGCCACGAATTTTTTTGGTATGAAATTTTGGCGTCTAAAATGGACGGTCGTCCATTTTAGACACCAAAATTTCATACCAAAAAAAATCTCGCGAAGACAAATCGCCTTTCGACAGTTCGTTAACGAATTTTGCTTCACAAAATTCGTTCTGCTCACGACCGACACAATCCTCTTATCATTATAAACATACAAGAGTTTTTAAACTTTTGATGCTTTTTTCCAAAAGCTTTGTTGTTTCGTCTGTCATAGTTTTTTATTAAATTAATTCTTCTAATTTTTAACATTTTACTACGCCAGACACAATTTTGTGTAGAGTCTCCACAATTTTGTGTAGAGTCTCCACAATTTTGTGTAGGGTCCCTGATTAGGGATGGTATTACTTGATTTTATCACGGGTCGCCTAAAACAAAAACCGTTTGTTAAAAACAAACGGTTTTTGTGGTGTTTTTTAGTTTTTTTGAAAAGGTGTTGAAGTCAAGATTCACTCGATTTAATACATGATGTATATAATCCCCAACATCTACTCTTTTTTCTCTTGGCATACAGAAATTATATCATAAAAAGCGAATTAAAGGTGGCTGACCCCTTTTCGCTCGTCTTCGCGAGCATGACACCATTTTTTAGTTTTTTGAAAAACAAAGTTTTTCAAAAAACTAAAAAATGGTGTCATGCGTGACGATCCAGACTAAAAAAACGATGCTGGTTTTTACCACCCTTCTCCACCTCTGGAAATATTTACTCTATATCTATCCTAACCCTATTATACAACCATAAAACATTTCTGAAAATGAATATTGGGGATAAGCAAAAGTTTCTTGAGAGCATTTTTACGATACAAAAAAGCTACAAACAATTTCAAAGAATTATGATGACTTTTTCTACTAATTTTTCTCTCTCCTCGCCCATTGTTGTAACATAACCAATTTTTGTCGCATTTCTTAAAAACTCTTCACTTAA